>JAJXTK010000150.1 GCA_021783935.1 Myxococcales bacterium
CCCGCGCCGAAGAAGACCGCGTCGTGCTCGCGCTCGAGCGCCTCGAGCGAGACGTCCCTGCCGACCTCGATCGACGTGCGCACCTCGATGCCGCCGATGCCGAGGATCCAGTCGACCTCTTCGAGGCTGCGCTCGGCCTTGATCTTGTGCGGCGCGATGCCCGTGGTGTTGAGGCCGCCGAGCAGCGGGCGCTGCTCGAAGATCGTGCACCTGTGGCCGAAGCGGCGGAGCTCGTGCGCGCAGGCGAGGCTCGCGGGGCCACCGCCGACCAGCGCGACGTGCTTGCCCGTGTCGGCCCCCCCCTCGAAGAAGCGGTGCCCGGCGGCGAACGCAGCGTCGGTCGCGAAGCGCTGCAGCTTGCCGATCTGGATCGGCGGCACGCCCATCTCGCGGTAGACGCAGGCGCCGACGCACAGCACCTCGACGGGGCACACCCGCGCGCAGCTCATGCCGAAGACGTTCGCCTCGAAGATCGTGCGCGCGGCCCCCTTCACGTTCCCAGTCGATATTTTCCGGATGAACTCGGGAACCTCGATGTGCGTCGGACGGGCCTCGACGCACGGCGCGTCGCTGCAATAGAGGCAGCGCTGCGCCTCGATCGCTGCCTGTGCGGGCGTGTACGCGCCCTTGTAGTCCTCGAACACGACTTCGGATCGCTCGACGTCCAGTCGACTCGGCATGAGGCCCCCGGTTTGAAAATCGAGCGGCTGAACATAGACCATGGCGCGAGCCGGCGAAGGGCGATGTTGCCCGATCGACATGGCGCGCTGCGTAGGCGGGGCGCGTGAGGGGCGAGCGCGCGGCGGTCGGAGGGGCGGCTGACACGCTCGCCCGATGCACGGAACGTCGACGCTCGACGAGGCGCTCGAGCGGCTGCCGAAGGACCTGCGCGAGAGCGCGCTCTTCGGCCCCGATCTCGCGCCCGTCCCGGCGGCTCGGCGCAACTGGACGACCTACGACTTCGCGGCGCGGTGGATCTCGATGACGCGCTGCCGACGCGGCGGACGCCACGCCGGCACCAACCCGGTCGCGCCCGACCGAGCGCCGTCAGAGCGGCGTGATCGACTGGAAGAGCGCCTTGAGCTCGCGCCGGTGGCGCTCGAGCTTCGCGTCCTCGGCGAGCGCGAGGATCATCATCGCCTTGCCCGGCGCCGGCGTGTCGATGACGACGACCATCAGGTCGACGTTGACGCCATCCATCTGGCCGTCGCCGTCGATCGCGACCCCCTTCATGCCGTTGATCTCGATCTCATCCTGCTTGCCGAAGTGGAGGTTCTGGATGCGGGCGCCGAGGTTCTGACCGATGCTGTTGGTGACCTCGCCGAGCGCCGACTCGTCGACGACCGAGAAGGCGGCCGCGACGTCCTCGTTCGGGTCCATCACGGTCAGCACGTCGCCGTCTTGCTTCTTCTTCCAACCGGCTGGCACGGTGATGGCGACGCGGGCCGCCTTGTGCTCGATCCGCTCGCCCTTCGCGACGGGTCGTTCGCCTCCGGCGGGGCTCGGGGCCTGGGCGCCCGGGCTCGAGGAGCCGCACCCCATCATCGTGACCAGCACGGCGCCGAAGACGATTGAAGCCACCACCTTGCGCATGTCCGAGCCTCCGCGTGGGCCACGCGAACCCACGTGCCGCGTGCCGCTGTAAGAAAAGCGCCTCGCGGGCTGGGCGTCCAACGGGATTATGGGGCGCCCGACGCGGCGAGCGCGGCCGCGGATCGATCCCGACGTCGAGCCAAGCCCGAGTATGATGGCCCCATGTCGAGGTGGTGGGTCTGGACGGCGGGCAACACGTATGGCCCGGTCGAGACACAAACGCTGATCGACTCGCTGCGTAACGGGCGGATTCTCCCGAGCGATCTCGCGTGTCGCGAGGATGGGCGCGACTGGCTCCTGGTCTCGGCGGTGCCCGACGTCGCGCTCGCCTTCGCGCCGCGTCCGTCCGTGCAGCCGGTCGCGGCGCAGGATCCTTGGGCGGATCCGGTGTGGATGGTCGGCAACCTCGACGGTGAGATCCTCGCGGGGCCGATGAGCCTCGCCACGGTCAACGACGAGGTCGCCAAGCGCCAGCTCACCGGCGACGAGCTGCTCGCACGGGTCGGCAACGCCTCGTGGCGGCCTATCGCCGACGTCGCGCGCGAGCACCAGCAGGCGCTCTCGTCGCGCCCGCCCGCCGTGGTCCCTTTGCCCGCGCCAGGCCCCACGCCCCTCGCGCGCACGCAGGTCTCGCTCGGCCCCGCGCCCGAGCGCCCGGCGCCCGCGCCCACGCGGTCGTTCCCCCCGGCGCGCGCCTCGATCGTGCCGCCGTTGCCCCCCCGCAGGCCGCCTCCGCCGACGCGATCGAGCACGGCGAGGCCCGCGCCCGCGGCGGTCTCCGACGGCATCGAGTGGTGGCTCGCCCGCGGCGGGCCGATCGAGGGGCCGTTCGGCACCGCGCAGGTGCGAACCGCGCTCGCGACGGGCGCGCTCGACGCGCAGACGCCGATTTGCCGCGGCGATCGGCAGGAGTGGCGCGCGGCCTCGAGCTTCGTCGAGCTAGAGGCCCCGCGCACGTCGGTGCCGCCGCCGCTGCCGACGCGGCGCTGAGCACCCCGAACGGCCGAGCGGTCGGACCACTTGGAGAGCGCGCGCGCTGCGGGCGCGGCAGAGCTCGGCGCGCGCAGAGCGTGCAAGGATCGTCGATCTCGCGCGGGCTTCCATTTGACGCGACGGGACGCGGGTCCTAACGCGTGTGACGCGATGTCTGCGAAACGTCCAATAGTCCCCGGGCTCGTCGGCCTCTTGGCCTCGTCGCTCGGCCTGTTCTTCTCCGGATTCTCGACGCACGACTACGCGATCCAGCTCGATCGACAGCTGCACGGCGCGCACTGCTCGTTCGTGCCCGGCCTCGCCGACGCGACGACGGGGCCGAACGCATGCTCCGCCGCGATGACGAGCCCCTACTCGGCGCTCTTGCGCGACAAGCTGTGGGGCGGCGTGCCGATCGCCCTCTTCGCCGTCGGCCTCTACGTCTTCTTCTTCGCCGCCTCGCTCCATCTGCTGCTCACGCGCGACGAGGCGGGCAAGCGCACCTGGCAGACGTACGGCGTCGCCGCGCTGACGCCCCTGCCGGTGTCGGTCTTGATGCTGACGATCTCGCTCACCAAGCTCGACGCGATATGCAAGCTGTGCGCGGGGCTCTACGTCGCCTCGCTCCTGCTCGCGATCGCCGGCGTGCTCGCGCTCGTGTACGCGGGCGGTCGCAAGGCGAAGCCGGCAGAGGGCGCGGCGATCGATCAGGGCGCGGCCACCATCCCCGATGCGCCACCCACCGGCAGCTGGCTCTCGGTGCCCGCGCAGCTCGCGATGCTCGGCCTCGCGACGATCACGCCCGCGGCGATCTACGTCGCGTCGGTGCCCGACTACCGCCCCTACCTCTCGGGCTGCGGCAAGCTCGAGGCGCCGTCCGACAGGCAGCACGCGCTCGTGAAGATGAAGACCTCCGATCCGAAGCAGCGCGCGGTGAGCTTCGAGGATCCGCTCTGCCCGACGTGCAAGGCGTTCCACCAGACGCTCGTCACCGAGGGGGTCTACGACAAGCTCGATTTGTCGGTCGCGCTCTTCCCGCTCGACTCGGACTGCAACTGGATGCTCGACCGCCCGCTGCACCCGGGCTCCTGCCAGCTCGCGCGCGCGGTGCTGTGCGGCGACAAGGACGGCACCGCGCGCGTGGTGCTCGAGTGGGCGTACGAGCACCAGGAGCAGCTGCGCGAGGCGGGCAAATCCGGCGTCGAGGCGCTCCGCAAGAAGATCCTCGCGCGCTTCCCCGACCTCGACGCGTGCCTCGACGCCAAGGAGACCAAGCAGCGGCTCGACAAGGCGCTGCAGTTCGCCGTCGCCAACAAGGTGCCCGTCTCGACGCCGCAGCTGTACCTCGGCGACCGGCGCCTCTGCGACGAGGACACGGATCTCGGCCTGCGCTATGCGATCGGGCAGATCGCACCGAAGGTGGAGCAATGAAGGCCTCGACGATCGTCGCCCCGCTGGTGGGCGCTGCGCTCTTGTTCGGCGCGCTCGGCCTGGTCCGGCGCGACGTCTCCGCCGCCGCCAAGCGCCTCGCGGACCCCGAGCTCGCGCAGCAAGAGCAAGGCGCCACCGCCGTCGCGAGCCCGAGCGCCGCGATCGCCGACGACGCGGAGGCGGCCTACTGCACCCCCGAGTTCAAGGGGGTGCTCCAGCGCGTGCTGCACGCCTGCGGGCTCGTGGGCGGGCAGGAGCGCCGCGGCTGCCAGCCGGCCGACGTGAAGTCGTTCGCGAGCATCAGCGACGAGGACTTCAACGCGCTCTTCACCCCGCTCGAGAAGCGCGGGGCGATCATCATGTTCGACGACAACGCCGACAAGCTCGACGACGGCGCCAAGAAGGTGCTCGACGAGCGGTGGGACGATCGCAAGGGCGCCCGCTACTTCTTCGTCGTCTCGCGCGCGTCCAAGACGGGCGGCGCGGAGCTCAACCGCGCGCTCTCGCACCGGCGGGCGAACTCGGTGCTGTTTCACCTGCAAGAGCAGACCGGTCACCAGGGTGACGAGGACCTCGACAAGAAGGTCGGCATGCTATGGCTCGGCAGCGAGTACGCGCAGCTCTCGAAGGACTACTGCCAGGGGTGGGAGACCTCGCGACCGGGGAAGAAATGCGACGCCGAAGCGATCAACAGGAGCGCGTTCGTCTCGTGGGTCGACTGCCGGCTGTGACGCGCCTCGCGATCGCCGTCGCGATCGCGCTGCCGCTCTCGGCCGGGTGCGAGGATGATTCGAAGAGGCCGACGGCGAAGCGCGCGGAGGCGGTGGCCGCGGCGTCGAAGCCCGCGCCCGCCACCTCGACCACGACCCAGCCCGCGAAGGCGGAGGCGAAGGCGCCGCGACGGCTGTGCCTGCCGCCGGCCGCCGATGGCAGGTCGCTGCCGGCCTCGCGCCTCGATCACGTCGAGGCCGAGGGGGCCGCGCCCGTCTCCGATCGCCTCGCGCTCGGCGGCGGCAAGTGGACCTGGATCAACCTCTGGGCGGCGTGGTGCGCCCCGTGCCGCGAGGAGATCCCGCGCCTGCAGTCGTTCCAGAAGCGCTTCGGCGCCGCCGGCGTGCCGATCCAGCTCGCGTTCGTGAGCCTGGACGACGACGAGCGCCAGGCGCGGAAGTTCCTCGGCGAGCAGCCCGCGACGGGCCTGCGCGCGAGCCACTGGCTGCCCGACGGCGGCGAACGCACCGCGTTCCTCGAGGCGGCGAAGCTCAAGGCCGACGCGGCGCTCCCGATCCAGCTGCTCGTGGATCCGAAGGGGGCGATCCGCTGCGTCATCGACGGCGCGGTCGAAGAGGCCGACTACCCGCAGCTCGAGGCCTGGCTCAAGGGGGGCTGAGGCGCGCGGCGCTCCACGTCGAGCGTGCACGCGCGCCGCCTTCGGTGCACGATCGAGATCGGATGCCCGACCCGAAGGTGCCATCGTCGATTCGCACCGCGCACTCGAACCCAGGCGAAGGCGCGCTCGCCTCCTCGAACGACGTGGCGCCTTCGCCCCCCGTGCACCACACGGTCGTCGTCTCCGACGTGCACCTCGGCGAGGCCGAGGCGAGCGAGGGGGCGTGGCGCTACTACCGCCAGCGGCGCTTCTTTCCCGACGACGACATGCGCGAGCTGGTCGGCTGGCTGCTCGCCCGGCTGCGGGCCGACGATGCGCTCGACTTCGTGCTCGACGGGGACGTCTTCGAGCTCGAGGGGCCGCGCGTGAAGCAGGGCGTGCCCGTGTTCGACGAGGCGCCCCGCACCGAGGAGGACGCGATCGATCGCACCGCGCGGATCGTCGCCGACCACGACGAGTTCTTCTTGGCGCTCGCACGCATCGTCGATCTCGGCCACCGCGTGGTGTTCGTGGCCGGCAACCACGACGCGCAGCTCACCTTCGGGGGGGTGCAGTCGGCCGTGCGCGGCGCCGTCGCCGCGCGGGCCGCGCACGCCGACGAGGCGCTCGCGCGCGTGCACGTCGAGCCGTGGTTCTTCCGAACGCGCGACGGCCTGCACGTCGAGCACGGTCATCAGTACGACGCCTACTGCGCCTTTCGCGATCCGCTGCGGCCGCTCGATCCGAGCGGGCGCGTGGTGTCGCCGACCGTGGGCACCCTCGCCTTCCGGCAGGTCATGAGCCGGCTCGGGTACTTCAACGCGTACGACGAGCGCTCGTACATGCTCTCGTTCGGGCGCTACCTGATGCACTGGGTGCGCTACTACCTCTTCACGCGCCGCTCGATGGCGCTGGCGTGGCTTCGCGGCGCGATCGGCATCGTGGGCGAGCTGCTCGAGAGCCGCCCGAGCCAGCCGCTGCTCGCGGTGGTGCGAAGTCAGGCGCACCTGCTGCGAGAGGCCTACGCCGAGACGCTCGATCTCGACGCGGAGGCGCTCGAAGCGCACGCGGCGCTCTTCGCGGAGCCCGCCGACGAGGACCCCTACCGCGTCGTGCGCGAGTTCCACCTCGATCACGTCGTGCTCGGCGCGGTGGGGCTGGCGGGGATCGTGACCGCGGCGTTCAAGCCGCGGCTCGGGCTCGCCCTGGCGATGGGGGCGCTGGCGGCCGGCGTCGCGCAGGAGCTCTTGCGTCCGCGTCGCTCGACGCGCGACGAGCAGGCGCGCATCGAGCGCGCGGCGCGCGAGGTCTCGCGGATCTACGGGGCGAAGGCGGTGGTCTTCGGCCACACGCACAGCCCGCACGCGGAGGTCGAGAACGGCGTGCTCTACGCGAACACGGGCGCGTGGGCCCCGCAGGGAGAGGGGCTCGAGACCACGCCCGAGGGGCGCCCGGTCGTGTGGCTGCGTCGCTCGCTCGAAGGCGACGAGCCGCGCCTCGAGGGCGGGCTCTATCGCTGGCAAGACGCCGCCCTGCGCCCCGAGGTCACGCTCGGCGCGCCCGAAGAAGGCGCGCGCCTCCCCGCCAAGGAGCGCGAGCGCGAGCCCCAAGAGGACAGGCCGCTGCTGCCGGGGCTTCTGCCGGTGCCCGCGTAGCGTCGCGCGCGATCCGCCGCGCAGAAGCGCGCGAGGGCTCAGCGCGCGCAGCGGCCGCGGATCCACTCGGCGGCCTTGGGGTTGCGCCACCAGTCGAGGTCGAAGCGATGGGTGAGCTCGCGCGCGAGCGACTCACCCTGGTCGAGCGCCCGGAGCTTGGCCGCGTCTTCGGCCGGCCCGAGGGTGCCCGGCGCGCCGAGGAACGCCGCGAGCGCGCGCGGCACCTCGACGCCGAGGGCGCGCGGGGCGAGCTCGTCGAACGCCTCCTGGAAGGCGCGCTTGCTCTTGGCGAGCTCGCTCGACAGCCGCACACGAAGCGCGAGCTGCCGGCGCTCGAGCAGCCGCACGCCGGCCAGCCGCCGCGCAGAGGCCTCGGCCTTGGCCTTGGCGACGCCGCGCGCGCGCGCGTGGAACGTCGGCGTGGAGGCGAGCGCGAGGAAGGCCTCGCCGAGCGCGTAGGGACGCTCGTCGTGGGGCCGGCTGTGCACGCAGAAGGGGGCGCGTGCGTCGCGACCGTGGACGCGCAACGCCACGCCGAGCGCGTAGAGCGCGTGCACGAACGTCCACGCGCCGGTGGGCGGCGCGAGCCGCAGCCCCGCGTGATCCGCGCGCGGAGTGAGCCTCGCGGCGTCGACCTTCGCGTCGATGTCGAGCCCTTGGACCAGCTCGGTGCCGCGCGCGAGCTCGGCCAGCCAACGCGGCGCCAACGTCGCGGGCCACCCCTCGGCGACGTCGGTCGCGCGACGCACCGCGAAGGCGTCGACCCAGGTCGGCCGCTGGGTGGTGCGGCCGACCGAGCGCAGCCCCCACGACATGGCCTCGCGCGCCTCGTCGTCGGTGCGCGACAAGAGCGCCTCGGCGCGCTGCGCGGCGTCGGCGTCGGGCTCGAGGCAGCAGCGCGCGAGCTCGCCGAGCGTCTCGGCCACCTCGCGGCGGCGCGACTCCTCCTCCGCGAGCGGATCGAGCAGCTGCGGCGAGAGGTCCTCGATCGCGGCGGCAGCCCGCGGCTCGGGGACGCCGCCGGCCTGCTTCGGCCGCGCGAGCGAGCGGAGCATCGCGCGCAGCGACGTCGCTCGGCCGTACGAGTCGGAGTCGTGATCGTCGCGCGCCGCCGCGGCGCGGGCCGCCGTCGCGTCGCGCAGCTGGGTGGCCACATGCAGGTGCGCGCACCACGCCGCCGCGCCGGCGCGCAGCTCGACGAGCGGATCGGCAACCGACGCGAGCTCGGCCCCTCGGAGCTCGCCGGTGGGCAACAGCAGCGCAGGGGTCGTCGCGATCGGCGCGAGCGTGGAGGTCGCGATCGACCGCGCCGCTTGGCGCGTCGCGAGCTCGCGCCAGGTGGCGATCGGATCGTCGTCGTCGCCCCGCTCGTTGACGGCCAAATCGGCCCGCCACCCGTCGAGCGCGCGCGCGGCGAGGGCGAGCTTCTTGTCGATCGAGAGGAGGTCGGTCGCCACCGCCGCCCCAGTCTACACGCACCGCGAGGGGCTGGCGCCCGGAGGCGTCAGCCGTGGACGGTGCCTCGCGCCGGGCTCGTCGAGAGCCCACCGACGATCGCCCCCTCTTTCTCGGCGAGCACGCCGAGGCGCGCGCGCACGCTCGCCTCGTCGAGCCCGTCACGCGCCCCCTCGACGACGGCGAGGTCGACGAAGGCGCGGTAGTGCCCGGCCTCGGAGGCGAGCAGCTCCTCGTAGAACGCCCCGAGCGGCGCCGGCGCGCGCCGCGCGAGGATGGAGAAGCGCTCGCACGAGCGCGCCTCGATCAGCGCCGCGACGAGCAGGCGATCGACGAGCGAGGTCCCGCGCGGGCCGTGGGCCGCGCGGCGCAGCGCCGCGACGTACGCGTCGATCGGGGGCGGCCCGAGCGCCACGCCGCGCGCCTCGAGCAGCTCGTGCACGCGGCGGAAGTGCGCGAGCTCCTCCTCCGCGAGCGCGATCATGGCGGTGACGAGCGTGGAGCGCTCGGCGTAGCGCACCGCCAACGACATGGCGTTGGACGCCGCCTTCATCTCGCAGTGCGCGTGGTCGACCAGGAGCGCGTCGGGATCGGCGAGCGCGACGTCGACCCAACGATCGTCGGTGGCGACGACGAGACCAAGCATCGCTCGGGTGTGAATCGTCGCGCCCGCCGCGTCCAGCACGCGCCGCGCGCGCAGCACCGGACGGCAGAGTCTCGAGCCAGGATTTCTCGGGCGACATTGTTGATGCTCACGCGACAGTCAATTCCTGCCCGTCCCCACTGGGCGAACGACCCGAGCTCGGCTAGACGTGCGGGCCACGGGTCGGCGGCCGCCCGGCACGCCCTCTGGGAACGTCCCGTCCACTGCCGCTCACAAGCCCCAAACTACGCCAGAGAGGTCTTTCGAAATGCGCTCCTCGCTCCTCGCTCTCACGCTCGTCGGCTCGAGCCTCGCGATCCTCGCCGCCTGTGGCGGCGGCACGCCGGCCGCGAACGCCCCCACCCCGGCCGCCTCGGCGTCGAGCGCGCCGTCGGTGTCCGCGCCCGCGTCCGCGTCCGCGGAGCCGATCGCGTCTGCGGCGCCCACCGCCTCCGCGCCCCCCGCCGCCTCGGCGAGCGCGGTCGTCGCCCCGCCAGCGCCGTGGAGCGACTCGTGGTCGCTCGAGCAGAAGGTCGCGTTCATGAAGCAGGTCGTGGTGCCGAAGATGCAGCCGATCTTCCAGGGCGCCGATCCCAAGAAGTACGCGGACTTCAGCTGCAAGACCTGCCACGGCCCCGACAAGAAGGAGCCGCCGAAGTTCCTGCCGCACCTCGCGATGAAGGGGGGCAAGCTCACCGCCTTCGCCGAGAAGCCCCAGGTCTCGAAGTTCATGATGGAGAAGGTCTCGCCGGCGATGGCCGACGCGCTCGGCCTGCCGCACTTCGACATGAAGACGCACCAGGGCTTCGGCTGCGCCGGCTGCCACACGATCGACCAGAAGTGATCCGACGCGTCGGATAGTCGCTCGGGGCCCGCGGCGGCGACGCACGCGGGCCCCGGCGTTTTTGTTCACCGGCGGATCGGCGTGAACTCCTCGTCGCCGTAGAGCGCGAGGTAGTGGCGCGGCACGCCCATGCACGCGTCGCGCGCCTCGCACGACGAGCACGCCGGCACGCGCGTGAGCCAGGCGCTCTCCCACTCGTGGAACCGCGGCCGCTCTCGCTGCGCGAGGATCGGACCGAGGTAGCGCTCTTCGCCGCCGAGCACGCAGAGGGCCGGAATCCCGGTCGGATCCTGCAGATCGCGCACGGCGACGTCGAGCTCGCGAGCCCGATCGAGCGCGCGGCACAGGACGCTGGCGTACTCGCGGTAGCGCGCGACGTGGGCGAGGCCGTCTTCGCGCGAGGCGAACTCGTTGCGAGGCGAGTGGAACTGGATCGCGAGCCGCGCGCGGTGCGCGCCCCAGCGCGCGTGCACGAGCTCGACGAAGTCGACCAACAGCCGGCAGTTGTCGCGGAAGACGAGGTGGTTGAGCAGCACCGAGACCCCCGCGGCGAGCAGGGCGTCGACCCCGCCGAGCGTGCGCGCGTGGGTGCCCGGCGCCGCCGTGAGGCGATCGCTGATCGCGGCGTCGGGTCCGTGCAGCGACACCTGCGCGTGGGTGACCCCGGCCGCGCGCAGCGCCTCGGCGGCGCCCGGCCTGTCGAGGAGCACCGCGTTGGTCTGGAGCTCGACGTGCTCGAAGCCGACGGCGCGCGCGTGCCGCACGTGATCGAGCAGCTGCGCCGAGAGCGTCGGCTCGCCGCCCGTGAGGATGACGCGCGTCGACCCGCGGGCGCGCGAGCTCTCGAGCGCCGCGCGGACCATCGCCGGCGGCACCTCGGTGTCCATGTCGGCGAGCTCGCAGAAGGTGCAGAGCTGATTGCATCGGTAGAGCACGCCGATGCGGCTGGTCGGTGCGTGCACCTCGGCGCCGAACTCGTAGTCGACGTGGAAGAACTTCTCGACGTCGCGCTCGTCGAGCACGCGCAGGCGGTGCCCCGCGCTGCGCCCCGGCCGGAGCCACGTCGCGTCGACGATCGGGGTCTGGGGCCTCGCGCCGATCGCGCGCGAGCCCCGCGCCCCCTCGAGGGCGCAGCGCTCTGCAAGCGCACAGCGCGCGCAGGCGGCGCTCACCGCCGCGCGCTCGCC
>JAJXTK010000151.1 GCA_021783935.1 Myxococcales bacterium
CGCCGCCGCCGCCGCGAGGCGCGCGCTCCTCGGACTCGCTGCAGCGCCGAGCAGAAACATCGATTCTTGCGGCGCTTGGCCAACGGAGAGCCGCTGTCTCCGTCTCGGACGAAGCCAGCGTGACGAAGCCGAAGCCACGCGAACGACCGGTCTCGCGGTCGGTCACGACGTGGGCATCGGTGACCTCGCGACCGCCCTGCGCGAAGGCTTCGCGGAGCGTCTCCTTGGTGGTGTTGTAGGACAGGTTCCCGACGTAAAGACGCGTCGACATGCGCTCAATCTCTCGCCACGGCCCCTTCGTGACTGTGCTCGCGCGAGGCGAGCGACCAAGGCCCTGCAGCCGCCAGGTGCCGTGCGAAATCCGGCCGCAGGTGCGGCGGAGCAGCCCACCGCGCCCATCGTCGCGTCGTGACCTGGCCGCGATCCCGCGAGAGAGCGTGTCCGTGCCCGAGACGTCGTGAGCTCTTAACGAATAGCGCCTCCCCTGATTTGGGCAAGCTACGGTTCAATCGACTGCAAAGTCGGGCTTTTCTGCGGTTTTTTGGGCGCGGCGGGCGGGGCTCGCGCACTCGATTCAGGCGGCGCTCTCGAGCGAGCTCGACCTGGCAGGCAGCACGAGCGCCGCGCCCGACCTGCTCGCGCGGTCGCGCCGTTCGGCGGCGAACGCGCGCGCGGCGACGTCGCCGAGGGCTCGGCCGA
The DNA here is from genome assembly GCA_021783935.1 of Myxococcales bacterium. GTDB lineage: Bacteria > Myxococcota_A > Polyangia > Polyangiales > JADJMO01 > CAIXWQ01. The sequence goes on from JAJXTK010000151.1 coordinate 700, forward strand.
TCGCTCTCAGTGCGCGGCCGAACCAGCTCGCGCGGCGGACCTGCTGCGGCACGGCGAGCCAGCGGCGTATGTGGGGGCGCGGCAGCGCGTCGGCGTCGATGAACTCGCGCAGCGTGCGGGCCATCGGCTCGGCGCGCTGGCGGTGCGGGAAGTGGCCGACGCCGGCGTAGCGCACGAGCGACGCGCCTTCGATGAGCCGCGCCGCCTCGACCGCGTGCCGCACCGGGATCACGCGATCGCGATCGCCCCAGAAGAGCGCGGTCGGGGGCAGCCCGGCGACCTCGTGAACGCGATCGAGCAGGCCGCGCTTCTGGCCGCGCCAGTCGATCACGTCGTCGACGGTGCGGGCGAACGCGCGTCCGGTGCCCGGGCGCGCGTTCATCCAGCGCAGCATCGCCATCTCGTGGGCGTCGAAGTCGCCGCCCGCCGCCTGGAAGCCGAGGTGGGTCCCGATGCCGAGCACCGGGTCGGCGAGCTCGAGCACGCCGGTGAGCGCCGCGGCCCGCAGCTCCGGCGAGACCTCGCGGCCGAGGCCCCCTGCGGCGATCAGGCCGAGCCTGCGGATGCGATCGTGGCGCAGCAGCACGAGCCACTGCGCGACACCGCCGCCGTAGGAGTGTCCGACCAGATCGATCTCCTCGAGGCCGAGCGCGTCGAGCCAGCCTGCGACCGTGCGTGCGTGCCAGTCGAGCGCGTAGTCGGCGTCCGGGCGCCCCGACAGGCCGTGGCCGGGCAGGTCGAGCATGAGCACGCGACGATCGACCGCGAGGCGGGGCGCGAGGCGGCTCCAGGTGAGGTGCGAGTCGCAGAGGCCGTGCAGGAGGACGAGCGGTCGCCCGCTGCCCAGCTCCGTCCAGTGCAGGTCCGTCTCACCGACACGCATCAACCCGGTTCGTGTCTCCAACCCGGTTCGGTCATCCATGTGATTGAATGTGACACGTCGTGATACTTCGTGTCAAACTCGCGACCGCGGCCCCGATCGCCTGCCCGCCTGCCGTCCGGCCCCTGCCCCGTGAACATGGCCTTTTGCTACGCCCCGGGCCCCGCGGAGGCGCGCCCCTCACGGCGCGGACCCCGGCCGAGCGAGGAGCGAACGGCGGCGTCTCCTTCGAGGAAGTCACGCACGATCTCGACGAGGCGCGTCGGGCACTCGAGCTGCGGCACGTGGCCGATCCCCTCGAGCGCCTCGAGCGCGAAGCCGTAGCGCTCGGCGGCGGAGCGGGCCTGGCCGAAGGGGACGAGGCGATCGGCGGTGCCGTGGAGCATGAGCGTCGGCGCGGTCACGCGCTCGAGCATCGCGTCGTAGGCGCCGGGGCGAAGCAGCAGCTTCACCAGCGAGCGCGCCGCCTCGAGGTAGGCCGCGTGTGCCCAGCTCATCGAGCGGCGCTCGCGCGCGATCGCGTAGTGGGCCTCGACGATCTCCGAGGGGACGGCGTCGGGCGCCGTGCAGCAGATCCGGAGCGTCTCGTCCACGAGCGCCTCGGGGGTCATCCGTGCGTACCGGGCCCGCATGAACGCCTCGCCGACACCCTGGATCGCGTAGATCGCGAACGTGCGGGCGACCTCGCGATCGAGCGCGACCCCGGCGGCGCGCGGCAGCGACGCGTCGACGAGCACGAGGCGATCGACGAGCGACGGCGCGTGCGCGGCGACCATGACCGACAAGAGCCCGCCCATCGAGTTGCCGACGAGCGTGACCCCGCGCCCCGCTACGCGCCGCGCAAACTCGGCGAGCAGCGCGGCGTTGGCCTCGATCGAGGCGTTGCGCCCCGACGGCGGCGTGCGCCCGAAGCCCGCGAGATCGAGGGCGACGACGCGCGCGTGCCGAGCGAGGCGCTCGCCCACGCCGATCCAATTGACGTGCGACCCGCCGAGCCCGTGGACGAGGACGACAGGCGCCCCCGAGCCTCCGAAGTCTGCGTAGTGCAGCGGCCCTGCGGCCGGCTCCCCCTCCAGCACGATCCAGCGCGACTCCACGGGCCCGAGCGTGCACCGTCCCGGCCGACTTGGCGAGGGACGGCAGGTCAAGATGGCGCGATCATTCGGAACGTTTGCGGGCGTGTCTCCGTGTGGTCACGCAGCGCTCTGCACGCCGCCTCGGCGCAGGCGCCATCGCGTCGATCGCGCCGAGCCCGCTATGCTGCGGCGCGATGATCCGATCGCCGGCGAGCACGAGCCTCTCACGCCAGAAGCTCGCCATCGCCATGGTCGGGCTCCCCGCTCGCGGCAAGACCTACCTCGCGCGCAAGTTGTCACGCTACCTGTCGTGGATCGGGCAGCGCCCCGCCGTGTTCAACGTGGGGCACTACCGACGCCTTCGGTTTGGCGCGGGCCAGCGCTCGAGCTTCTTCGATCCGGCCGATCCCGCGGGGAGCGCGGCGCGCGCGCAGGTCGCCGAGGAGGCGCTCGACGATGCCTGCGCGTGGCTGCGCGGCGAAGGAACGGTCGCGATCTACGACGCCACCAACACCACGCGCGAGCGCCGGGCCACCATCGCGCGGCGCCTCGAGGGGGAGGGGCACCGCGTCGTCTTCGTCGAGTCGATCTGCCACGACCCCGCCATCGTCGAGGCGAACGTGCGGGCGACGAAGCTCGAGAGCCCCGACTACGAGGGGGTCGATCCCGACGAGGCCGTGCGCGACTTTCGCGCGCGCCTCTCGCTCTACGAGCGGGCCTACGAGCCGATCGACGAAGACGCCCTGCGCTTCATCAAGATCATCGATCTCGGCCGCGATGTCGTGCTCCACCGCATCGAGGGCTACCTCCCCTCGCGCATCGTCTATTTCCTGCTCAACGTGCACGCGCAGCCACGCACGATCTGGCTCACGCGCCACGGCCAGAGCGCCTCGAACCTGCATCACCGCATCGGCGGCGACGCCTCGCTCACGCGCCTCGGCGCGCAGTACGCCGGAAATCTCCGCACCTTCTACGATGAGCAGTGGCGCCTTCACGGCGAGATCGCCGTCTGGACGAGCACGCTTCGCCGAACGATCGAGACCGCGCGCGACCTGCCCGTCGACGCGGTGGCGTGGCGCGCGCTCGACGAGATCGACGCCGGCGTGTGCGACGGCATGACGTACGAGGAGATCCGCGTCTCGATGGCGTCGGAGGCCGAGGCGCGCGCGAAGGACAAGTTCCGCTACCGCTACCCCCGCGGCGAGTCCTACCAGGACCTCATCGAGCGGCTCGAGCCGGTGATCCTCGAGCTCGAGCGCATCCGCACGCCGCTCTTGATCGTGAGCCACCAGGCGGTCGCGCGCGTGCTCTACGGCTACCTCATGGAGCTCGCGCCCGAGGCGTCCCCATTCCACGACGTGCCGCTGCACACCGTCGTCGAGCTGCAGTCGCAGCCGACGATGACCACCGAGCGTCGCCACGCGCTCGGCCCGCGCGTGGATCTGCCGCACAAGTTTCGCGCGAGCCCGTAGGCGCCTCCGCGGGGAGCCCGCAGACCGAGTTCGAAAGACTCGAGCCTCCGGTCCGACCGGAACGGACTCCATCCCCATCTCTGCGACCGGGCGAAGCCGGGCGCGTGTCGAGATCACAGCGTGATGCGTGGCGGGAGTATGGCCGCCTCGGCCAGTGCCAGCTGCTGGCTGAAGTCCAGCTCCCGGCCGGAGGAAATGAGAGGTTCTCCAGCGGGCTGCACGCCCGCAACGGGGCCTCGCGAGCGCATGCCCTTCCACCGGCTCGTAGCGCGAGACGCCTCAATCTCGCCAGGCGGCGTGCGATTGCTGCGCGCGACGACGAAAATGCGCAGACGCGCAATATCTAACCGGTACGACCGGTAGAGAGTGCCTATTAAATTCGCTCGTTGGCAAATTGAAATCATTGACGGACGCGCGAGTGACGCTCCAAATGGAGCGCGCGAGCTGCACTTTCGCGTAGCTCTGCACGCGGAGCGAGTCATGCGGGCCACCTACTTGCACGTCGCGTTGGCGCTGTGTCTCGGTGCGGGCTCCTCGAGCGGCTGCGGTGGCTCCGACATCGAGGCCCCTCCGCGCGACGAGGTCGGCCCTGACGCCTCCGGCTCGGACGCATCGATCGACGTGGTCGCCTCCGACGTCCCCGTCGACGCGCCCGACGAGATCGACGGTGAGGTCCTCGACGCCTCGGACGCCTCGGACGTCGAGGACGCCTCCGACACCAGCGAGGTCGCCGATGCCGACGCCGAGGACGCCGACGTTCAAGACGGCAGCGATGCGGACGACGCGGCGGACGCCTCCGACGCGCCAGGAGACGGCGACGCGAGCGACGCGTCGGTCGACGCCTACCCTTGGCCGCCCACGTGCACTGCGTGCCACGGCACCGCGTCCGTCGGGCCTGCTCCGCCGGTCGACACCAATGGGCTCGTCGCCACGACCAACCCGGGCGTGGGGGCGCATCAGAAGCACCTCGCCGCGTCCGATTGGCATCGAGACGTGCAGTGCACAGATTGCCACCTCGTTCCTGGATCGGTGCCGGACCCCGCCGTGCCCACGCACCTCAACGGTCGCGACGACATCGACTGGAGCCCTGACGTCGCCAAGCGCGGCTCGTTCGACCCGACCACGTACACCTGCAGCGGGGTGTGGTGCCACGGCGCGATGCCGCAGCCCGACCTCGCCGGGACCTCACCGCCGACGGTGCGCGCGCCGCAGTGGACGAAGGTCGACGGCACCCAGGCCCTGTGCGGCAAGGCGTGCCACACGCTGCCTCCGGGCGGTGGGCATCCCCCGTACAACGCGTGCCCCGCGTGCCACGACGACGTCATCTCCAGCTTCACTCCGGCGACTGGCGGCGCGCCGCCCGTAGTCGTCTGGAAGAACGCGCAGCGTCACGTCGACGGGGTCATCGACTACTTCGACCTGCGCTGCACGACCTGCCACGGCGACCCGAAGCGGAGGGGCGGCGACCCCGCCCCGCCGCGAGGCGTCCTCGGCGAGACCGCGACGAGCGACCCCGCGGTGGGCGCGCACCAAAGCCACCTGTCTCAGACGACATGGCACCGCGACGTTCAGTGCTCCGACTGCCATCGAGTCCCGACGTCTGTCATGCACACCAACGGCGTCGTCGACTTCGATTGGAGCGCAGGCCCGGCGAGCGCGGGCGGCGCGACCCCTGCGTACGACACGACGACGGTGAGCTGCACCGGCACGTGGTGCCACGGCGCGAAGCTCTCCGGCGGTGCCAAGACGGTTCCGGTGTGGAATGTCGTCGACGGCACTCAGAAGGCCTGCGGCAGCTGCCATGGGCTGCCGCCCACCACCGGACACCCCACCAATCAGCAGTGCGACAAGTGCCACTCTCCGGTCATCGCGAGCTGCCCGCCCGCCAACCCTCAGGGCTGCGTGTTCCAGCCGGACGTGTCCCCGACGCAGTCGTACAAGCTTCACATCAACGGCAAGGTCGACTTGGTCGCGGGAGGCTGCACGTTCTGCCACGGCGCGCCCCCAGCGAACGGTACGCACCTCGCGCACGCCGGCAGCGCCGACCCGCCGACCGCGTACGGCAGCCTCGAGCCACGCACCAACGCCACCTCGTACGCGTTCAACTGCGGCTACTGCCACCCGCTCGATCCCGCCAAGCACATGGACGGCAAGGTCGAGGTCGAGCTCTACGACGCGACCGCCCCCGCGCTGCCGACCTCGCCGACAGCCCCCGGAGATCGCCGCGCGCTCAAGAGCGTGAGCCCCGCCGCCGTCTACCAACCCGGCACCGTCACGTTCACGGGTGACATCTCGAGCTTCACCGACGGCAGCTGCGCCAACGTCTACTGTCACAGCGCCGAATCCCCGTCTGCGACGTCGGTACCGCTGCCGACGACCAACGTGAGCCCGGTCACCTTCCAGTGGCAGAGCGTCACGCCGTTCGCGGACGTGCGCCAAGACCAGTGCTGCGTTGCCACCCCGGACGACTACCCGGACTTCGCGATCGACGTCGCGCGGAGCTTCGCCACCCCCAAATGGGTCGGCGAGACGCACACCGGCGCGGACAAGTGCGCGCACTGCCACGGCTACCCGCCGCGCGCCGAGCCGCCGTCCAACATGGGTGTGGGCCAGGGGCACGCGTGGATGGACAGCGGCTGGGAGGACGGCCACTTCTTCAACATGGCTCGTGGTTGGCCGATTCAGTGCCGTCGATGCCACTCGACGACCGTCGCCGACTACCTGCCGCCGAGCGCCTACTCGTACGACCCCGCGACCGATCGAATCACCTTCGGTCAGCCGATGACGATCTCCGACTTCACGCTGCACCTCAATGGCCGCAAGGACGTGTCGTTCGACCTTTCGCCCGCGACCTGCAGCAGCGCGAGCCCGGACCTCCAGTACAAGACCGTTCCCTGCTTGCAGACGGCCACCTACGACCCGACGACGCGCTCGTGCGCGAACGTCGAGTGTCACCTCGGCCAGAAGAAGCAGACCTGGGGCGCGCCCTACCGGGTCTCGGTAGGCGCCGAGTGCAACGCCTGCCACAGCTACTGACGTGCGCACGCGTCGCCGGCGGCACGCCGCGGCGCGGGGAGGAAGGCACAATGACGATTTCGACGCGCGTTCGTGGTCTCGCCCGGACCGTTCGTGAGCACGGCGCCCCGCTCCCGCTACTGTGCCTGTTGGCCCTTGGCGTCGCGGCCTGCTCGACCGAGGGTGTGTCCGGCCCGACCGGCTCACAGGGAAGCCCGATGGGGCTCGGCTTCGGCGACACCACGCCGACCGCCGCGACGCCGACGGTCGCACCGACGGCTCTCCCACCGGTCGCCGTCGACGGCTTCGGTCGCTTTCAGTCGCCGACGCGGATGGCGATCGGCCGCGACGGAGTGCTGTACGTCTCGGACACCGAAGCCGGCATCGTGGCGAAGCACGCGAGGAGTGGCGAGCGCCTCGGGGCGCTCGTGGGGCTCCAGCGTCCGCTCGGCCTCGCGCTCTACGAGCCCGAGGCGACGGTGGCGAACGTCTGCGAGCTGTGCCTCCCCAACGGCGGCGCGCCGCCGAGCGCGGCCTGCGCTGCGTCCGGCAGGCCCGTCGCGCGCGGCAAGGTTTGCCGCTCGCGGCGCACGTTCGGCGCGCGCGCCTTCGTCGGTGACGAGGCCGACGGGTCGGTGCGGATCTTCTTCCGCGATCGCATCGTCGGCGCGCTCGGCCGTGGGGCGGGGGAGTTCCAGAAGCCCAACGCGATCGCCGTGACCGGTGACGGCGTCGTCTACGTCGTCGACAGCACGGCGCAGCGGGTCAAGGTCTACACCGCGGACGGGGCCTCGAGCGGCGCGATCGGCGCGCCCGGCGACGTCGTCGCCCTCCAGTTCCCGACCGACATCGCCGTCAACGAGGGGGCCGGCGAGCTCTACGTCAGCGACTTCGGCGCGCAGCGCATCGTGGTCCTCGACCTCACGGGCGCGTTCAAGCGCAACGTCACCGCGCCGCCCAACGCCGGCGGCGATCCGATCTTCTTCCGCCCCGCGGGGATCGGCATCACCCCGACGGGGAATCTGCTCGTTATCGACAACGCGCTCGCAGTGGTCGCCGTGATCACGCCCAGTGGCGCACTCGTCGACTCGATCGGTTACCGAGAGGGACGCTACTGGACCGGTGACCTCGAGCTCCCGATCGACGCGGTGTCCGACGGGACGAGGGTCTACGTGTCGTCGAACCAGGCGGGCCGTGTCGGCGTCTTCGCGGTGAAGCAATGACCGCCCCCAGAGCTCGCGCCCGCGCGGTGGGGGCCGCCTGGTTCGTCGCGGCGATCGGCGCCTCACCCGCGGCGTCCGCGCTCGATGCGCCGCACGACGCGCTGCAGTGCGAAGACTGCCACGTCGCGCACTTGGCGAGCTACCCCGTGGCGCTCGGCAAGGTCTGCCAGGCCTGTCACTTCGCCGGTGGCCCCGCCACGGCGCGCAAGACGCACTCGAGCAAGACCACTGACGTCCGCTACGGCAACTGGGACCTCGACTGCTGGGGATGCCACGATCCGCACACGCAGTGGCAGAACCGCACCTACGGGACCGCCTACGGCAAGTTCATCTACACGAGCTTGAACGCGACGGTGAAGCAGATCAGCCCGACGGATCCGGGGCCGTACTACTTCACGCCGGTCTCGACCCTAAGGACCGTCACTAGCAGCAACCTCGAATTCACGTCGAGCACGGGATTCGTCGACAATGACGCAATCGCCAGCGACGATGTCTGCCGCGTGTGTCACCAAAACACGCGCGCGACGGGCTTCGCCGGTGTCTATACGACGACGGCCAACACGCACTACGACTTCGGCGCGGCTTCGCAGCCGGGCGGCACGTGCACCAGCTGCCACCCCCATTCGGCCGGCTTCAGGGTCAGCGGCTGCGTGGCCTGCCACGCGACCGCGCAGCCATCGACCGGTCAGTATCGACGCGCCGTGACGGGGGCGAGCGGCGACTTCGTGCGCGCGCGCCACCACGCCACCGACGGCACGACGACCCAGATCGTGAGCGACGACGACTGCGCCGTGTGCCACACGACGGGAACGCATCGCTCGAACCCCTCGCCCTCCGGCCAGGGGGTGCAGCTGAACTCGCCCGACTCGTTGACCGCGACCGTCGCGTACGACGGAACCGGCGCGAGCGTCGAAGGGTTCTGCGTCGGCTGCCACGACGCGGACGGCGCCTCGGCATACGGCGGCACCAAGCCCTTCTCCGATGGGCGCGTCGCGCCGAACGTCACCTTCGCCTGGTCGGGGTCGTCGCACCAGGCGACGACGCGCGCGGAGCTCACGGGCGAGAAGTGCCTCGCGTGCCACGGCGGCTCGGATCCGAGCAATCCGACGGCGACCTACGATCGCAACGTCCACGGTGCGTCGGGGCCCTCCCTGCTGTCGGTCGTAGTCGCCGGCGTGAGCGCGACCAACTTCGAGGAGGGGTTGTGCTTCGTCTGCCACGACGGCTCACGCACGGGCCACGACGTCCTCGCGGAGTTCCAGAAGGCCAACGCACACCCCACGATGACCTTCAGCGGTCGTCACTCGCCGGCCGAGAACGCGACCGCCACCCCGGCGGCCTACGGCTACAGCGCGACCGCGGACGAGCGGCACGCCGAGTGCCCCGACTGCCACAACTCGCACGCCGCGAAGCCGACGGATCGGCTGAACAGCGTCAGCCGGGTCGTGCCGACGAACGGCGCCGCGGGCACCGCGCCCACCTACGCGTTCGTCCCGGAGACCGACACGACCTCTGTCGTGGAGTGGCAACTCTGCATGAAGTGCCACTCCGGATGGACCACGCTTCGACCGGACACCTACTACGCGGGTGTTGCCAAGTATTTCGACAAAGGAATTGAGCTCAACCCAGCCAACGAGTCGGCTCACCCCGTCGAAGCGGCGGGGACGAACGTGAGCGCGCAGATGGCGGCGAGCCTCGCCGGTGGCACGGGGTTGCCGCACCTCAATACGACGAGCGTGGTCGCCTGCTCGGACTGCCACAACAACGACTCGATTCCGACGAATGTGTCGACGCTGGAGAGCTACACCGCGCTCACCAAGGGCCCCCACGGATCGAACGCAGCGGCCGGCTTCAGCCCGTTCCTGCTCCGCGCTCCGTATCGGACCACCCCGGCGGGCCTCGGCGTCGCCTACGCGCAGGCGGACTTCGCCTTCTGCTTCATCTGCCACTCGCCCGCGCCGTTCGCCGACCGGAGCCAGAACACCCGGACCGACACGGCCTTCCCGCTGCACGGCTTCCACCTTGGCTCGCTCGCATGGACCGGCAGCACGCCGGGCGATCTGAACAACCCGGCGAGCCCCGGCCGCAATGGCGGGAACGCCATCTGCAAGGAGTGCCACTACCAGCTCCACGCGACCAAGCTCACCTACTGGGCCAACGGACGCAGCAACGCGCGTCTCGTGAACTTCGCGCCGAGCATCAGCGGGCCTCGCTCCACGGGATCGCCCGTTTGGACCCAGGCCACTCGGACATGTCAGTTGACGTGTCATGGATTCAGTCACAACCCAGAAAACTACTGAATATGACGCATTTGCGAGAGTAGTTGAATTCAGTTTAGGCCTGTCCGTATTGCACGCGCTTGTCGTGCGTGGGCGTCGCACGCGCTGAATTCAGATTGAAGACAATGCCCACGTCGTGGCTGTCAGAGAGGGAGGATCGAGATGAAATGCACAATCTTCGAGTGGTCGACCTCGGCGCTCGCCGCGGTGACCGTCGGCCTCATGGCGGCGGCCGGCTGCGCGACGTCTCCGGCGCAGCCGGGGGCCTGCAACGCGGTGCTGCCGGCCGCGACGAGCGCGCTCGTCTGGCCGGCGGCGCCGGATGAGGCGCGCGTCGCCTACGTCGGCGCGCTGAGCGACAACGCCACGTGCGCCCGTCCACAGGGCGAGGCAGCGCAGGCGCTCAGCTACCCGAAATCGATGGCGGCTGGCCCGGGCGGCCTCGTCTACG
>JAJXTK010000152.1 GCA_021783935.1 Myxococcales bacterium
CGGGCTCGCCCGAGGTCGCGGAGGGGGGCGCGGCTCGTCGGGCTCGTCCTTCGGTGCGGCCGCGCGCCGCAGCGCCGCCGCCGCGAGGTGGAGCGCGATGCGCGGCACGTGCCCCGCGCGGAGCTTGCTCGGGGCGCCGGCGTAGACGGGGCGCACGGGCACCTCGGCCACCCGCAGGCCGCTTCGCGCGAGCCGCAAGAGCAGGTCGTTCGGGTAGCCGTAGCCGGGCCAGGCGTCGCGCCAATCGAGCGCCCGCAGCGCCCGTCGACCGATGGCCGTGTAGCCGCACTGCGCGTCGCCGATCGGCAGGACTGTGGCGAGGCGCGTGAGCAGCGCGAGGCCGAGCACGCCGACGAGCCGGTCGAGCGGGAACGCGGCCGCGCCGCCGTGCCACGCGAGGCGATCCCCCTTCACGTAGTCGGCGCGCTCCTCGGCGAGGGGGGCCAGCAGCGCGGGCAGATCGCGCACGTCCATCTGCCCGTCTCCCGCGAGCACGACCGCTGCGTCGGCGTCGAGCTCGATGGCCCGCAGGTACCCCAGCGCGATGGCGGCGCCCACCCCGCGGGGGGTCGGGCTGCGCAGCACCTCGAGGTTGTGCACGCCCGCGCCGCGCGCGGCCTCGCCGGTGCCGTCGCGCGAGCCGTCGTCGACCACGACCACCCGCGAGACGGCCGCGCCGACCCCGGCGACCACCCCGCCGATGCGCGGCGCCTCGTCGAGCGCCGGGATGACCGCGATGACGCGCACCGCGCGCCTCTACCGCTCTGCTGCGCGCCGTGCCAGCTTGCATTGCTCGGCGATCGCCTCGGCCAGGATGGCGCAACGGCAGACGCGGCCGGCTTAAAACCGGAGGCCCGCGAGGGCATTGGGGGTTCGAATCCCCCTCCTGGCACCCCGGCGCGGCGCGGCCTCGGCGCGCGAGCGCCAGCCGCCAAGGCGAGCAAGAATCAGCGTTTCAAGCGCGTGTTCAAAGTATTGAAATTGCAATTCATTTTAGCTCGCATAAGGGGTGTGCGAGGGGCGCGCGAGCGCGCGCGTGACGTCCTCGCGCCGCTCGCGTAGCAGTGGGGCGTGCCTCCGCGCCGCACACGCAAGCTCGCGAACCCGATCACGATCACCTTCGAGGGCAAGCCGCTCGAAGCCGAGGCCGGGAGCTCCGTCGCCGCCGCGCTCGTCGGCGCAGGGGACCTCGCGCTCGCTCGGAGCTCCAAGTTCCACCGGCCGCGCGGCCCCCACTGCATGCGCGGCGGCTGCGACGGCTGCCTCGTGCGCATCGACGGCGTCCCGAACGTGATGGCGTGCAACACCACTGCCCGCGAGGGGATGCGCGTCGAGCGGCAGAACGTGGTCGGCGTCGGCGACGTCGACCTGCTGCGCGCGACCGACTGGTTCTTCAAGAAGGGGATCAACCACCACGAGCTGCTCACGGGCGTGCCCGGCGTGCAGAAGGTGATGGTCTCGTTCGCACGGCGGATCTCCGGGCTCGGCGAGCTCCCCGACGAGCCGCGGGCCCCGCGCGATGCGATCGGGCAGCGCTCCGTCGACGTGCTGGTCGTCGGCGGTGGACCGGCGGGGCTCGCCGCAGCGAGGGGCACCGCGCGGCGCGGGCTCTCGACGCTGCTCCTCGACGAACAGCCCGAGCCGGGAGGCTGCTTGCGGTCCTTTCCCCCTGGGGCGCGGGCGTCGTTCGAGGCGACCGATGGCGGCGTCGACGTCGACACGCTTCTGGCGTCGCTCGTCGCGCAGACCCGCGCGGCGGGCGCCGAGCTGCTCCCGCGGGCGACCGCCCTCGGCGTGCTCGAGGGGTTCGACTGGCTCATCGAGGTCGAAGGGCAGGGGCTTTTGCGCGTCAACGCGCGCGCGCACGTGCTGGCCACGGGCGCCCACGACCCGAGTCCCGACTTCGCCGGCAACGAGATCCCCGGCGTGATGTCCGCGCGCGCCGCGGGGCGCTTGCTTCGCGAGGGGGTCTTGCTCGGCGAGCAGGTGCTGGTGGCTGGTGCGGGGCCGTACGCGAGCGCCTTCGCGGAGGCCGCCGCCGCGGAGCGGGCGCGCGTGAGCGTGATGGCGCTCGCCGACGTCGTCGAGGTGCACGGCCTCTCGACCGTGACCGGCGCGACGGTGCTCACGCCGCTCGGCCGCGAGCAGAGGATCGATTGCGACGCCGTCGTGGTGGAGGCGCCGCCTGCGCCGTCGTTCGAGCTAGCGTCGGAGGCCGGGGCCGAGATCGTGCACTCGAGCGCCGGCTTCTCGCCGCGCATGGCCGAAGACGGCCGTATCGCCCGCAAGGGGGGCGCGCGCCCCCTGTTCGCGATCGGCGAAGGGACCGGCGCGAGCCTGTCGCCCGCCGGCTTCTCGGCGGCCGCCGAGCGCCTCGCCGACGCGATCGCGCGCGAGCTCTCGGGAGGAAGGTGAGCGGATGTCGGGCAAGTCGTTCGCGTGCCGATGCGAGGACGTGACCATCCACGAGCTCGAGGAGGCGATCGCCCGCGGGCATCGCGACATCGAGTCGCTCAAGCGCTACACCGGCTTCGGCACCGGCTGGTGCCAGGGCAAGTGGTGCCACGCGCTCTGCGCGCGCGTCCTCGAGGCGCACGGCGGCGACGCCTCCCAGCCATTCACGGCGCGCCCGCCGTATCACCCGGTGCCGCTGGCCGACCTGGCCGCCATCGGCGACGAGCCTGGGAAGCGCCCCTCGAACACGTGAACGGCCCGCGCGGGGGGCTGCGGCCGTCGGCCTCCCGACGCAGGTCCGCGCAACGCAGGCGCCCTGACCGGCGGAGCTCCAGGCGGCCGGCGCTACGGCTGCTGGAGCGCCGCCGTCGCGCGCTCGATCAGGGCGTCGAGCTCGAACGGCTTGGCGAGCCAGCCGAACACCCCGAGGCGCTTGGCGATCTCGCGGACGTCGGAGTTGCCGGTGAGCAGCACGACCGGCACGTGGTTCAGGCCGTGCGCCCGCAGCGTGGAGACGAGCTGCTCGGCGTCCATCCCCTCGACGTAGTAGTCGAGCAGGAGCGCACCCGGGGGCCGCGCCTCGGCCGCAGTCAGCGCCGCTCGGGCGTTGGCGAACTCCTCGACCTCGAAGCCGGCGTCGCGCAGCGCCAAACCGAGGGTGAAACGCAGATCGTCGTCGTCGTCGACGAGGAAAATGACTCTTGATCGGGGCGCTGCGGTGGCCATCGGCGACTCCTGGACCGTTGGTGGACAAGCGTAACGGTAAAACAAGCGTAGCACAGGCTCGTGCGACGGACGAGCCTGACGCCGTGGCGGTGCTTACCATGCGCACGGCTTGCCGCGGCGCAAGTCGTCGCTCGCGGCCAGCTGCTTTGCGCGCACCTCGCCGCGCGCGTCGTCCGTGCGCGGGGCGAGCGGCGCGGCGGTGTGCATCTGCAGGTCGGGAGCGCCGGGCCCGCAGGGCGTCCGGCGTCGGGTTTCACGGATCCTTGGTGGTGCCGAGCGGCGCGCGTACGTGCTTCGCGCTCGATCTGCGGGCACGTCCACTGCAGCGGGGCTCGCAGTCCCATGGCCGAAACCACCCAAGATACGTTCACGATCATCGATGGGCATGACACCGAGCTCGCGCGCGACGAAGCCGCGGGCGCAGGGAAGGGGAGGAGCACCGGCTTCGCGTTGATGGATCCGGAGCGGCGTCGCGCCATCGCGAGCGCCGGGGGCAAGGCGGCGCACGCGCGCGGCACCGCGCATCGGTTCGACTCGGCGACCGCGAGCGCCGCAGGTCGTCGCGCCCACGAGCGCGGCACCGCGCACGTCTGGACGCCGGAGGCCGCGCGCGAGGCGGGGCGCAAGGGCGGTCGGGCCGCGCGTCGGCATCCCGCCGTCGCGAGCACCGGCGTCGCGGAGTGAGCCTCTGCGCATCGCGTCCTGAGGTGCGGCGCGCTCGGCCGGCGCGCTATATGTCTCGCGATGCTCGGCGCGGATCGTCATGGCCGTAGGGCCGTTCGGCTCGCTCGTTTCCTCGGGGCGCCGACGACCGCTGCCGCGCTGACGATGCTCGCCATCGCGTGCGGCGGCGGGGCGCACGCCCCCTCGGCCGGCTCCCCCGACGCCGGCGTCGATGCGCGCCGACTCGACGGCGGCAGCGACGCGCTCGGCGCCGACGGCGACGCGCTCCGCGACGCTGCGCCCGACGCCGAGGGCGCTTCCGACGCCGCGAGCGAGGCCGACGCCGCGAGCGAGGCCGACGCCGCGAGCGAGGCCGACGCCGCGAGCGAGGCCGACGCCGCGGACGCTCCCGCCGTCTACGGTGGCAACTGCGGCGACGCCTCGCCCGAGACCGCGGCGCCGACCGGTGCGTGCAACGTGACCGTCACCAGCTACCCCGATGAGGGGCACGACCACGTCCCCGTCGGCAGCACGGTCGTCTACTGCACCAATCCCCCCAACTCGGGGCCGCATTACCCGATTTGGGCGCACTATCGCAGCTACGACGTGCAGCTGCCGTGGCCCTATCTGGTGCACGATCTGGAGCACGGCGCGGTGCTGCTGCTCTACAAGTGCGCCGGCAGCTGTCCCGACGTCGTCGCGCAGCTGCAAGCCATCATCGACGCGCGCCCGGTCGATCCGCTGTGCGACGTCGAGGCGGGGGTCTCGCGCCGGCTCATCCTCGAGCCCGCGGCCGACCTCGACGTGCCGATCGCCGTCGTCGCCTGGCAGTGGATCTACGAGGCCTCGTGCGTCGACGCCGCGTCGATCAACGCGTTCGTCGAAGCGCACTACGCCCAAGCCGCCGAGAACGTGTGCGCCGACGGCTACTACCCGTAGCGCCCACGCGCGGCGGCCGAGGCGTCGCGCATGGACGTTCTCGAGACGGCTTTGTTGGTCCGCCGCCCGACTGGGTGGCAGATCAAGGTGCGTAGCATGCACCCAAGAAGTCGGTTTGCCTGGCGTGCGCTCCCGTGCTCGTTCGCAGCGCTCGCCCTGTGCGCGTGCACGAGCGTCGGTGACGCGGCCGCCTCGGCCGACGCGGGGGCGCCCGGGAATTTCCCCGTCCCTGCGCTGCCGAGCAAATCGGCGAGCGTCGCCCGCGGCGGCGGGCCGGCCACGACGCTGGCGGGCGCGAAGCCGGCGCCGTGCCCGTCGGGCATGGTGCTGGTCGAAGGGGGGTATTGTCCCGAGCCAGAGCAGGTCTGCCTCGAATGGATGGATCCTCCGGGCGCCTATCACGAGTACCGTTGTGCCAAGTACGCGAAGCCGGCCTGCAAGTCCCCCGCGCGCACGCCGATGCGCTTCTGCATCGACGAGCTCGAGTACACCAAGCCGGGCGAGAAGCTGCCCGACCGCCACCAATCTTGGAGCTCTGCCAAGGCCGTGTGCGAGGCCCGAGGCGAGCGCCTGTGC
Source organism: Myxococcales bacterium (assembly GCA_021783935.1). Classification (GTDB taxonomy): domain Bacteria; phylum Myxococcota_A; class Polyangia; order Polyangiales; family JADJMO01; genus CAIXWQ01. The sequence goes on from JAJXTK010000152.1 coordinate 5,359, forward strand.
ACGGAGGCCGAATGGCAGTTCGCGTGCGAGGGGCCCGACATGCACCCCTATCCGTACGGCGACGGGCTCAACCGTGATGCGACGGCGTGCAACATCGATCGCATGCACCTCGGCCGCATCGGCGACCTCACCGATTACCGCGAGCCCAGCGGTTCGCACCCGCGGTGCGTCAGCCCCTTCGGCGTCTACGACATGAGCGGCAACATCGAGGAGTGGGCCACCCAGGAGCACCCGCCGGATGCGCGCGATCGCTCGACGATGAAGGGCGCGTGGTGGCTGCCGGGGCGCAACACGTGCCGCGCACGCACCGTCGGGCACGGCGAGAGCTACGAGGGCTCGCAGGTCGGCGTGCGCTGCTGCGTCGGCGTGAAGTAGGACATCGTCCCCCCAAAAGCGCGAGGCGCGTGCGTTGGCCCCTTCCTTCGCGCCGCGGATGCGGGTAGCCAATCCTGTTCGCCTGCGGACAGGCCGTGGGCGTGCGGAGCACCCGTGCCGTCGACCTCGCGCCCCCGCACCTCGGCCGTACTCGCGATCGCCCTGATCGCGCCCGTCTCGGAGTGCGGCGGTGCCCCGCAGGTGCGTGATCTCGGCGCGTCGAGCGCGGAGCTCGGCGGCAAGGCGATCCATCGCCTGATGCACGCGCGCGCGGTGCTGCCGCTCGCCGCGCGACCGCTCGCCGCGGAGCCGGTCGCGACCCAACCCGGGCCGTCGTCGTGTCCGGCGGGGATGGCGCTGGTGGTCGGCGAGTTCTGCCCCGACGTCGAGCAGCGCTGCGTTCGCTACGTCGATCCGCCCGAGGGGCGCTACGCGGGCTATCGCTGCGCCGAATTCGCGAAGCCGGCGATCTGCCGGGGCGCGCGCAAGCCGCTGCGCTTCTGCATCGACGTCGACGAGCAGGGGGCGACGCGCGCCGATCCGCGCCCGGCGAGCCGCGTCTCGTACGACGCCGCCAAGCAGGCGTGCGCGGTGCGCGGCGCGCGGCTGTGCTCGGAGTCCGAGTACCAATTCGCGTGCGAGGGGGAGGAGATGAGGCCCTACCCCTACGGCTGGTCGCGCGACGCGACGGCCTGCAACATCGATCGCCTCGAGCTCGGCGACGTCGGCCGGCTCCGCGACCTGCGCGACGAGGTGGGGGCGCACCCGCGGTGCGAGAGCCCGTTCGGGGTGCGCGACCTCACCGGCAACCTCGAGGAGTGGGCCTCGAGCGATCACCCCGGTATGCACTCGCACGAGACGCTGCTGATGGGCTCGTGGTGGCTCCCTGGGCGCGCGACGTGCCGCCAAGTGAACGCCGGGCACGACGGCGCCTACTGGGGCATGGAGACCGGCTACCGCTGCTGCCAGTGACGCGGCGCGCTCAGAGCGCCTTCTCGAAGAGCTCGTACTTCGCGGCGTGCATGCCGAGCGCGCGGTAGGTCGCCTGCGCGCGCTCGTTGGCGCGCTCGACGTACAGGCGCACGCCGCAGCACCCCTCGGCCTTGGCGGCTTCGAGCACGTGCGCGTAGAGCGCGCGGTAGACGCCGGTGCGCCGCGCGTGCGGCTCGACCCACACCGACTGGATCCACCACCACCATGCGTTTCGCCAGTCGCTCCACTCGTAGGTGATCATCAGCTGCCCGACGAGCGCGTCGCCGCGCGCCGCGAGCCAGTAGACCCCCTTGTGCGGGTCCTCGAGCAGCGCGCTGGCGCCGGCCTCGGCGCGCGCCGGGTCGAGCGTGAGCTGCTCCGTCTCGAGGGCCATCGCGGCGTTGAAGCGCGCGATCGTCGTCGCGTCCTCGAGGCCGGCGCGGCGGATCGACAGCGGCCGCATTCACTCCACCACGTGCACGAGCTCGAGCTCGAAGTAGAGCGTCGAGCCCGCGGGGATCTTGGGCTGCGCGCTGTCGCCGTAGCCGAGCTGCGGCGGCACCACGAGCTTGCGCACGCCCCCCTTGCGCATGCCGACGATCCCCTGGTTCCAGCCGGCGATGATGTTCTTGTCGCCGACGATGAACGTGAGCGGCTGCCCGCGCGGGTGCGAGTCGTCGAAGACCGTGCCGTCGTGGAGCTTGCCGACGTAGTTCACGCTGACGGCGCGCCCCTCCTTCGCCTCGGGGCCGTCGCCGACCTTCACGTCGTCGATCTGCAGCGAGGCGAGCGGCGCCACGGAGGCCGATGGCGCCTCGATCGCAGAGCGCGCGGGGGGCGGATCGCATGCGACCGACGCCAAGAGCGGGAGCGCGAGCGCCGCCGCGATCGAGAGGAGCTTCAAGTTCATCGTCCGCTCTGCCTCCAGCCGAGCCCGATGCGCTGCTTGGCGCGCGCCAGCGTCGGCCCGGCGATGTGACGCGCGCGCTCGGCGCCGCGATCGAGGATCGCCTCGAGCTGCGCAGGATCGGCCATGTAGGTCGCGATCTTCTCCTGAATCGGCCTCAGTGTCTCGGCGACGAGCTCACCGAGGTCCTTCTTGAGGTGGCCGTACATCTTGCCGGCGTACTCGTCCTCGAGCGTCGCGATGGCCTTTCCGCTCAGCGCGGAGGCGATCGTGAGCAGGTTGGCGATCGCCGGCTTGTCGGCGGCCGCCTTGATCTCGGTGCCGCTGTCGGTGACGGCGCGCGCGAGCTTCTTGCGGATGACGTCGGGCGGATCGGTCAAGAGGATGTACGAGCCCGGGTTGGGGTTCGACTTCGCCATCTTCTTCGTCGGATCGTCGAGCGACATGATGCGCGCGCCGATCTTGGGGATCACCGGCTTGGGCACGACGAACGTCTCGCCGAAGAGGCCGTTGAAGCGGATCGCGACGTCGCGACAGAGCTCGACGTGCTGCTTCTGATCCTCGCCCACCGGCACCTCGTCGGTGTCGTAGAGCAGGATGTCGGCGGCCATGAGGATCGGGTAGTTCAAGAGCCCGGCCGAGACCCCCTCGAGCTGCTTCTTCGCGGTCTTGTCCTTGAACTGCGTCATCCGGTGCAGCTCGCCGTAGTAGGTGACGCTGTTGAGCACCCACGCGAGCCCGGTGTGCTCGGGGACGTCCGACTGCACGAAGAGGATGCAGTGCTCGGGGTCGAGCCCGACCGCGAGGTAGACCGAGGCGACCTCGCGCGTGTTGCGTCGCAGCTCCTCGGGGTCGATGCGGACGGTGATCGCGTGGTCGTTGACGACGCAGAAGATCGGGTCGACGTCGTGCTGCCCTTGGACCCAGTTGCGCAAGGCGCCGACGTAGTTGCCGAGGGTGAGCGTGCCGGTCGGCTGCACGCCGGAGAACACGCGCGGGCGCTTCTTGAGGGCTTCGGGGCTCGTAGCGTCGGTCACGCCGCCCTTGTCGCCGCGCGGCGCCGCCGGGGCAAGTACGCGGCGGTCTGGACTTTCGCCGCGCATCGTCCACGCTCGGTCGCGTGGCTCATCGCTCGCCGTTCCTCGCCTCGCTGGCGGTGCTCGTCGCGGTGGGATGCGGTGCGCGGCCAGTGCGGGCTCCCGAGCCGGCGCCCGTGGCGGCGCGCCGGCCGGCCGCGGCGTCGGGCGGCAGGGAGATTCGCTGGCGCGGAGGTACCTACGAGCTGGTCGCGATCGACGTCGAGGGGAACGCTCACGCCCCCGAGGCCGACCTCCTCGCGAACCTGTCGCTCGCGCACGATCGCGACCTCGACGACGACGTGCTCCGCCACGACGAGCTGGTCGTCGCCGCCTACTACTACGATCGCGGCTACTTGATGGTGCACGTCGAGCCGATCCTGCTCGTACGCAAGGAGTTCGGCGACGAGGTGCGCGCGCGCGTGGTGGTGCGCGAGGGGCCCGTCTTCACGGTGACGCGCCTCGATGCCTACGAGCAGCCGACGAGCGGCGGGCGCGCGCCGCTGTCGGTCCCCTGGACGCGCCCGCCCATGGTCGGACGCCCGTTCGCCCGCAGCGTGCTGGTCGACGCGGTCAGTGCCCTGCGCACGCGCTACCACGACCGCGGGCAGGCTTTCGTTGACGTGAACGTGCTCGACGCCCTCGACGTCCCCTCGCGGACCGTCGCCCTCGACCTCGCGGTGACGCCCGGCGCGTACTACTTTCTAGGCGCGATCGTGGTCACGGGGCAGCGCGCGCTGACGCCCGAGTGGATCCTCGGCGAGCTCGCCCTGCGCGAAGGGGACCTCTACTCGGACTCGGCGCTGCTGCTCGCCCTCGCGCACCTGCGCTCGCTGCCGTGGTTCTCGAGCGTCGTCGTCTCGACGCACCGCGGGGCGCGCGAGGGGACGCTCGACGTGCACTTCGAGGTCGAAGAGCGGCCGGGGCTCTCGCCGAGGATCGCCGCGCGCTGAGCGCGCCGCCGGCTCAGCGCAGGTGAAAGCGCACGTAGCCCATGCTCAGCGCCCAGCCGAAGCCGCCGCCGACGACGATCGCGAGGGCGACGAACAGCAGCGACACCTTCGCGGGCGGCGCCGGGCGCTGCTGCCACGCGACGGGGTTGGTGCGCAGCAGGCGCTTGGCGAGCACCAGCGCGACGGCGCTCTGCTCGGGGACGCCGAACAGCCCCGCCATGCACCGGATCGCGAGCGCGTTGAGGTCGGCGCCTTCGCGGGGCGGCGCCTTCTCGTTGCCCGCCTCCTTGCGCGCGAGGGCGTAGAGCAGCCCGAGGTTCGGCGGCAGGCGCCCCGCCGTCGCGTCGTCGCCGAGCTGCCGGGCCACCGAGGCCCAGTCGCCGGCGGCGATCGCGGGCTCGATCGTCTCGAGGCGCGGGTCGACGTTCGTCACCGTGCGGTGTGCGCCCTCGGCGGGCGCTTCGAGGCGCGGCTTGGCCTCGGCGCGCGACGGCGGCGCGATCACCCGCTCCTCGCGCGGCTGCGGCGGCGGATCCGAGACCTCGCGACGCGGATCGACCCGCGGTGTCTTCGGGGCGACCTCGTCCGACTTCGACGGCATGCGGGGAGCGTGGCACGCGGCGGCGTCGAATCCCAAGTTCGCGGGGAATGCGGAGCGCGGCGATCGGGCTTCGCACGCCCGAGCCCACGCCGGCAGCCGGGAATTGCTCGCTTCTGCACGGAGTCCAGCTGGCTGGACGGAGTGCAGGGGCGACAGATTCCCGTTGAAACGGAAACGGGGAAGTCCGAAGACCTCCCCGTTTCAATAGCGACCCCACCGGGAATTGAACCCGGGTTACCGGCGTGAGAGGCCGATGTCCTAACCGCTAGACGATGGGGCCAGCGAGCCCGTACGTCGCGCCGCTCTCACCTCGGCGAGACGCCCGGGGCGAGCCCCGAGGCGGACGCGCAGACTAGTCACAGGCGCGTTGGTGTCAAGCGTGAATCGCGCCGCGCGCGCGGCTCAGGGGCGAGACGGATCGAAGAACGCCTCGATTTGGCCGTCGTTGCACGCCACGGCGAGCTCGGCTGGTCCCGTCGGCACGACCCCGACCACCGACGCGGCGATGCCGCCGCACCGCTCGAAGAAGCGCTGGGGCGGCTCGCCGGGGCGCGCGATCGCGAGCCCCTCGGAGGCGCCGTAGAGGACCGCGCCGTCGTCGGCGACGAGCGGCGCGACCTCGCCGACCGCGCCGATCAGGTAGCCGCCGTCGCGCCCGAACGAGACGACGGCGGCCGCGCCGGGGACGTCCAGCGGGCCACATTCGCCGCCGCGCGCGCTGGCGCCGGCGAGCGCGCCGCGCGCGCCGACGATCGCGAGGTC
>JAJXTK010000153.1 GCA_021783935.1 Myxococcales bacterium
TGCCGGTGAGCACCAGGCGCCGCACCCCCGCGCCGCGCGCGGCCGACAGCACCGTGTGCAGGCGCGCGCGGCCGATCGCGATCTCGCGCTCGCGCTCGAGCGAGAAGCGCGGGTAGTGCGCCGCGCAGTGGAAGACCACCTCGCGCCCGCGCATCGCCTCGAGGAGCGACCCCTCGTCGTCGAGGTCGGCCTTCACCAGCGGCGCCCCGAGCTTGCGGGCGAAGAGCGTGTTCGCGATCGGCTTGCGGGTGCCGACGACGTCGTGCCCCGCCTGGACGAGCGCCCTCAGGACGTTCATCCCGACGAAGCCGTTGCCGCCGACGACCAGCGCCCTCACGGCTCGGCCGCCGCGTCGACGGCGGGGTCGCCGTGCTTCGGGAGGTTGCCCTCGAGCCAGCGCGTGCGCAGCGCCGCGCGACGCAGCTTGCCGCTCGTCGTGCGCTCGATGGTGCGCGGGGGCACGGTGAGCGTGACGTCGGCGCCGATGCCGAGCTCGCCGACCAGCGCGCCGTAGACGTCCTTCACGAGCTGATCGCGCTCGTGCTCGGTGATCGCGCGCGTCTCGAGCACCACGACGACGTCCTCGGTCCCCTGCTTCTCGTTCGCGTTGCCGAAGGCCGCGGCGCGGATCACGCGCCCCTTGCCCGCCTCGCACGCGATGCGCTCGAAGTCGTCCGGCGGGTAGTTGCGGCCGCGCTTGATGATCAGCTCCTTGGCGCGCCCGGTGATGTGCAGCTCTCCGTCGCGCACGAAGCCGAGATCGCCGGTGCGCAGCCACCCCTCGTGCAGCACCGCCGCGGTGGCCTCCTCGTTGCGGTAGTAGCCCTGCATCAGCGACGGGCTCTGGATGCGGATCTCGCCCGTCTGCCCCTCGCCGAGGGAGCCGCCGTTGCCGCCGACGATGGCGACCGACACGCCGGCGAGCGGCGTGCCGACCGAGGCGATCTCGCTCGCCCCCTCGTGCGGCCGCGCCGACCACCGCGCGCCGACGCGCGGGAACGTCGCGGCGAGCGTGTTCTCCGCCATGCCGTACACGGGCTGGAAGGCCGCGCCGTCGAAGCCGATCTTGGCGAAGCGCTGCTCGAAGGCGCGCAGCGTCGAGGGGCGCACCGCCTCCGAGCCGTTGAACGCGAGGCGCATCGCCGAGACGTCGAGCCCCTCGAGGTGTCGATCGGCCACGCGATCGACGAGCAGCTGGTAGGCGAAATTCGGCGCGACCGACATGGTCGCGCGCTTTCGGCTCATCCACTGCAGCCACCGACGCGGCTGCATGAGGAACGACTCGACCGGCATCAAGAGCAGCGGGTAGCGCCAGTAGAGCGTGGTCAGCAGCGCGCCGACGAGCCCCATGTCGTGGAAGAGCGGCAGCCACGAGACGCCGACGTCGGTCGACCTCATGCCGGAGCGCTCGCCGATCATCCAGGCGTTGGTGAGCAGCGCGCGGTGCTGCAGCACGACCCCCTTCGGGCGGCCGGTGGTGCCGCTGGTGTACTGGATGACCGCCGGCGCCTCGGGGTCGGGCGACGGGAAGGTGCACGGCGCCGGGTGCGCGGGCACCTCGTCGACGCGCACCCACGTCTTGAGCGTCTTGCCGTCGCCGCGCAGGGCCGGCAGGTACGGCTCGATCGGCTTGCCGCCGACGAGCACGTGCGCGCCTGCGTCGTCGAGGATCGCGCGCACGGTCTCGGCGTAGCGATCCATGCCGCCGAACGAGAGGTTCGGGCCGACGGGCACCGCCACCCCGCCCGCGAGCGTCACCCCGAAGAAGGCGGCGAGCCACTCGGGGCCGGTCGGGAGCATGACGACGACGCGATCGCCCTTCTTCACCCCCTCGGCGATCAGGTGGCGCGCGACGCGCGTCGCGCGATCGAGCACCTCGCGCAGCGGCAGCTCGAGGGCGTCGGCGTCCTTCTCGGCCGTCCACAGGTGCGCGCCGGAGGCCGCGCTCGCTTCGAGGGCCTCGGGAAGGCTCGTCACGTTCAGCGCGACGTCGCCGTCGCCCACGAGCAGAGGGGTGATCACGAGAGCTCCGGGTGCGCGAAGACGATCGCGCTGTTGTGGCCTCCGAAGCCGAAGCTGTTCGACAGCGCCGCGCCGATCGTCGCCTTGCGGGCGACGTTGGGCACGTAGTCGAGGTCGCACTCCGGGTCGGGGGTCTTCAAGTTGATGGTCGGCGTCGCCGTCTGGTTGACGACCGTGAGCACCGTCGCCACCGCCTCGATGGCGCCGGCGCCCCCCATGGCGTGGCCGATCATCGACTTCTGGGAGCTCACGAGGAGCCGGTCCGCGTGCGCGCCGAACACGCTGCGAATCGCGTGCGTCTCCTCTTTGTCGTTCATCTTGGTGCTGGTTCCGTGGGCCGAGACGTAGGCGATCGCGTCGGGAGGGAGCCCCGCGTCGTCGATCGCGCTGCGAATAGCACGCACCATGCCGTCGCCGCCGGGCTGGATGGCGACGATGTTGTAGGCGTCGGAGCTCGCCCCGAAGCCGCGCAGCTCCGCGAGGATCTTCGCGCCGCGCGCGAGGGCGTGGTCGCGATCCTCGAGCACCATGAACCCCGCCCCCTCGCCGAGCACGAAGCCGCGCCTCGTCGCGTCGAAGGGGCGCGACATCGTCGCGGGATCCTCGTCCTTCGCGGTGTTCAGCGCGCGCATCCAGGCGTACGCGCGCAGCACGTCCTTGGTGATGACCGTGTCGACGCCGCCGCACACCATCCCGGTCGCGCGCCCGAGCCGGATCTGGTCGAAGGCGACGCCGATCGCGTGCGCGCCCGACGAGCAGGCGGTGCTGCACGCGAGGCTCGGGCCGCGCAGCCCTTCCAGGATCGAGATCCAGGCGGCCGCGCCGTTCGGCATGACCTTGATGATCGAGGTCGGGCCGACATGATACCCCTCGGAGGGATGCGGTACGCCGATGCCGACGCCGGCGATCACGCCGAAGCGATCGGGGGCCTCGAGATGGGGGCGCCCCGCCTGCGCGAGGGCCTCGGCGGCGGCGGCGGCCGAGAAGTGTACGAAGCGCGCGGTGCGTCCGCGGATGTCGGGGGGGAGGCGGTCGGCCAGCGCCGCGGCGACGTCGGCGCGCACCATGCCGGCCGCCGTGACCTTCTCCCCTTTCATGTCGATTTCGTCGAGCTGACGCACCGCCGAGCGCCCTTCGACGAGCCCCTGCCAACTCGAGGACGCGTCGGGGCCGAGGGCAGTCACGAGGCCGACCCCCGTGACGACGACACGACGAACACCCGGGCGCGATGCGCTGCCCGAGCCAAACCCAACACCCTGCGCAGCCGACGTCGACATGGCGGCTGTCTTTGCACCAAGTCCCGCGCGGCGCCTAACGGGCCGGAAGAACAATTACCCTGGACAAGTATGAAATCGCGCCAGACGCGCAAATAGTGCGCATTACGCTAGTTCTTGCACGCGTGCTGGGCGATCGGGAGGGGCCGGGATGGAGCGGCAAGGCGCGTAGCACGCGGAGGGTTCTTGGGAATCTCCCTTCGCGCCGCGCGGCGTGCACGACGCCTCGCCGACGTTCGACGCGAGCGGGGCGCCATCAAGGGCGCGATCAGAGGTCGTCGAGGATCGCCTGCGCGATCGCGAGCGCCTCGGCGCGCGGTGCGATCGCGAAGGAGCGGGCGCCCTTGCGCGGACGTGGGCGGGCGCCCTCGTCCCAGACGAGCGCGGCCAGCTGCGCGCGCCGGCGATGAGAGCGCCCCCTCGAGCGGGCCGGCCGAGCGGACGAACGCCCCCGAGGCGCGCGCTATTTCTTGTCCCCCTGCTCGCCGCCCGCGCCCGGGGCGCCCTTGCTCGAACCCTTCGCCTGCGCGCAGTCGAGGGCCTTCTTGTAGGCCTCCTCGAGCGCCTTGGCGTCCGCCTCCGAGCCCTTCTCGTCCTTCAGCTCCTCGCGCTTCTTCGAGTAGGCGTCGGTCTCCTTCTTCACGCAGTCCGCGTCCTTGCACGCGCAGACCTTGTCGGCGAGCTCCTCCGTCGCGGCGACCGCCTTGTTCTTGCCGCAGCCCACCAGCGCGAACATCGCGACGACTGCGCAGCCGCCGACAACCACGTGGAGCTTCGTCATCTTTCGTTCCTCTCCTTCGGCGGCGCCGCCGGCCGCCGCTCGCTCGATGCTACCCGCGACGAGCCGTCGATGGACCGCGCGCCGCGGCGCGACGAGCAGCCCGACGCGGCGACGAATGGTGCAGGAAGAGCCCCGCCAGTGTCAGTTCAAATCGCCGCGCGTGCGGGGCGAGATAGGCTGCGAGGGCGCTCGGCTCGCGTCGTCTTGCGGCTCGGCAAACGGGGGGGGCGGGCGGAGCACGGTGGCCGCCTCGCTCGGCGCCGCCCTGGCCGCGGGCGGCGAGCGCGCCTTGGTGCTCGAGGAGCAGCTCCACCCAGACCTGCTCGCGCGTGAGCGGCATGGCCTCGACTCACCCGCGCTTGCGGCACACGACGTTGAGCACGCCGTCCCAGCGCTGCGTCGTGTACAGCAGATCGTAGCGCGCGCGCAGCTCGCGGAAGAGATCCGGGGGGCGCGGGATCAGCGTGTACTGGCCGTAGTGATCGGCCCACGCGACGCCCCCCTCGTCGCGCATGTGATCGGGCACGTTGCCGACGTCGACCGAGAGGTTGAACACGAACAGCCCCCCCGCCTGGAGCAGCGCGTGCGCGTCCTCGAAGTAGCGCGTGCGCTGCCGCTGCGAGAAGTGCTGGAAGACGTTCGACGAGACCACGTAGCTGAACTCGCCGCGCGCGGCGGCGACGAAGTCCGCGGGCAGGCAGCCGTCGGCCGTCGTCTCGCGCACGTCGGGCACGCGCGGCACCACGTCGAAGGCCACATAGCGGTGGCGCGTGCTCGTCTCGATCCAGTGCTTCAGCGAGCCGAAGCCAGGGCCGATCTCGAGCGTGCGCAGGCGCGAGCCGGCGTGCTCCTCGAGCAGCGCGGTGATGCCGAACGTCTTGGCGAGGCGGAGGTTCTGGCGGTTGGCCTCGAGGCGGGCCTCGGCGCCGTCGGCGGGCGCCTCCACGCCGGGCCCGACGGCGATGTTGCAGACCGGATCGATGCCGTAAAGCTCGTCGCACGCGCGCCAGAACGCGCGGCAGTCGACGTGGTCGGGCGACAGCCGCTCGATGTGCTCGCGGGTCGGGCGCGTGCGCGGCCGCTCGGCCTCGATCCAGCGCCGATACGCCGCGAGGTCGACGAACCCGAGCTCTTCGGTGAGGATGCGGCGGATCTCTTCGTAGCCTCGCATGGTGGCCGGAGAGTCGAGCGCCGACGCCCCAAACGCGCCAGCGAAAACGGGCGCGCATGACGCGCCGCTGACGCCGGCGGGGCGCGCGCGCCTTGGGGCGGCGCGCGTCGCTGGGGCTGGAAGTTTCCGCATCGCGCGGACCGAGCGCCGCGCGCGCGCGAAGCCCGTTGCCCGGAGCCTCGCCGAGGAGGAGCGTGTCAGACCCTTCGTTTCGAGGAGATCGCATGCGCTCGCTCGCTCGGTACTCGCTGTTCGCCCTGGTGCTCGCTGGCTGCTCGTCGAGCAGCGCCCCCGCGGCGAACGCGCCTTCGGACGCGGGCGACGATGGCGCGCCCAGCTCCGCGGACGCGAGCCCGGCCGCGTCGGTCTGCACCGTCGCGAGCACCGGCAGCGCGGGCGTCGCGATCCAAGGCCGGCTGCTCGCTCCGAGCGGGCCGGTGGACGGCGAGGTGCTCATCGACGCGACCGGGAAGATCGCGTGCGTCGCGGCGAGCTGCGCGTCGAGCGCCGGCTACGCCCAGGCGACGCGGCTGTCGTGCCCGAACGGCGTCATCGCCCCCGGCTTCGTCAACGCGCACGATCACACCGACTACGACGTCGGCAAGCCGGTCTCGGACGGCACCACGCGCTACGGTCACCGCAACGACTGGCGCCGGGGGACCAACGGGTTCCCGCAGCTCAAGACGCCGTCGCCGACCAGCGATCCGAACCTGCTCGCGGCCGCGGAGCTGCGCTTCGTGATGGGCGGCGCGACCTCGATCGTCGGCTCGGGCGGCACGCAGGGGTTCTTGCGCAACCTCGCGTCGTACAAGAACCCCGGCTGGATGGAGGGGCTCACCGGCAAGACGGTCTACTTCGACACCTTCCCGCTCGGCGACAGCAGCGGCGTCGAGCTGACGTCGGGGTGCGCCTACCCGTCGATCCGCTCGGCCTCGAGCGCGTTCTCCGACGGCAACTACGCGCCGCACATCGCCGAGGGGGTGAGCCTCGCCGCCGAGAACGAGCTGCTCTGCCTGACCCAGTCGAGCAATGATCTCGTGCAGGCGCGCACCGCGGTCATCCACGCGGTCGGCCTCAACGCGAAGGACGTCGACGTGGTCGCCAAGGCGCAGGCGAAGGTCATCTGGTCGCCCCGCTCCAACATCGACCTTTACGGCAACACGGCGTCGGTGACGGTGATCAAGAACGCGGGCGTCACGATGGCGCTCGGGACCGACTGGCTTCCTTCCGGTTCGATGAACATGCTGCGCGAGCTGAAGTGCGCCGACGCGCTCAACCAGCGCTACTTCGCGAGCGCGTTCACCGACCAAGAGCTCGTCGCGATGGCGACCCACGGCTCGGCCGTCGCGGCGGGGTTCGACGCGCAGATCGGCGACCTCGCGGTCGGGCTGCAGGGGGACGTCGTCGTCTACGACGGCGGGATCGGCAAGGACTACCGCGCGGTGATCGACGCCGGCGACGAGGACGTGCGGCTCGTGCTGCGCGGCGGCAAGGCGCTCTACGGCGACGCGGCGATCGTGACCGCGCTCGCGAGCGGGTGCGCGGCGCTCGACGTTTGCGGCGTGCCGAAGTCGGTGTGCGTCGACGTGCCGGGCGTCACGCTCGCCTCGATCCAGGCGGCCGCCGCGAGCAGCTACCCGCTCTTCTTCTGCCGCGGCCAGGACCCCGACGCGGAGCCGAGCTGCGTCCCCTACCGCGACAGCTACCCGAACGGCACCTCCGCGACCGACCGCGACGGCGACGGCGTCGTCGACGCGAACGACGACTGCCCCGACGTGTTCAACCCGGTGCGGCCGATGGACAACGGCGTGCAGTCGGACGTCGACGGCGACGGCGTCGGCGACGCCTGCGACGCCAAGCCGCTCGACAAGAGCGCGCACTGACGGGGCGCCCGCGAGCGTCGCGGTCGCTTGCGGCGCGACGGGCGCCGGCCCGATGCTGCGGCCACTTCGATGCACCTCTCGACCCGTGGCCGCAACGTCCCCCCGTCCCCCATTCGCAAGCTGGTTCCGTTCGCCGACGAGGCCAAGAAGCGCGGCGTCGTCGTGCACCACCTCAACATCGGCCAGCCCGACGTGCCGACGCCCGAGGTCTTCTTCGAGCGCGTGGGCTCGTTCCGCGAGAAGGTGCTCGCCTACGGCCACTCCGCCGGCAGCCTGCCGCTGCGTCAGGGGATGGCGGCCTACTACCGCCGGCTCGGCTACCCGGTCGGCGACGAGCACGTCACCGTCACCACGGGCGGCAGCGAGGCGATCCTCTTCTCGATGATGGCGATCTGCGATCCCGGCGACGAGATCGTCTGCTTCGAGCCCTTTTACACGAACTACAACTCGTTCGCGGTGCAGGCGGGGGTCACGCTGCGGCCGGTGCGCTGCTCGCCCGACGACGGCTATCACCTGCCGCCGCGCGCCGCGATCGAGGCGGCGATCGGGCCGCGCACGCGCGCGCTGCTCATCTGCACGCCGAACAACCCCACCGGCACGGTGCTCCGCCGCGACGAGATGCAGACGCTCGTCGACCTCGCGATCGCCAAGGATCTCTTCCTCGTGTCCGACGAGGCCTACCGCGAGTTCGTCTACGGCGAGGTCCCGCACACCAGCGTGCTCGCCTTCCCCGAGCTCGGCGGGCGCGCGATCCTCCTCGACTCGCTGAGCAAGCGCTACAGCGTCTGCGGCGCCCGCATCGGCTGCGTCGTCTCGTCCGATCCCGAGCTGCAGCGCAGCTTCCTGCACCTCGGCCAAGCGCGCCTCTGCTCGCCGTCGCTCGAGCAGCACGGCGCGCTCGGGCTCTTGCCGATCGAGGGGGACTATTTCCAGTCCACGCAGGCCGAGTACCACCGGCGTCGCGACGCCGTGATGCGCGGCCTCGCCGCGATCCCGGGAGCCAGCGCGCGCACCCCCGAGGGGGCCTTCTACGTCATGGCGCGCCTGCCGGTCGACGACGCCGGGCGCTTCTGCGAGTGGCTGCTGCGCGAGTTCCAGCTCGACGGCGAGACCGTGATGCTCGCCCCGGGCGACGGCTTCTACGCGACGCCCGGGCTCGGGCGCGACGAGGTGCGCATCGCCTACGTCCTCGAGGTCGCGCACCTGGAGCGCGCGATGCGCTGCCTGCGCGAGGGGCTCGCGGCCTACGCGAAGCGCTGACAGCTCATCCCTGGTCGCGCGTGTCGAGCGACGTGCTCCCTTTCGCGCGCGCCCTCGCGATCGTATGGGATCGCGCATGATCCACGATCACGAGGCGCGGCTCCCCGACGTCCACGACACCGTCCTGCAGGGCGCGGCGATCGAAGAGTGGATCCACGGCGTGCGCGACTGCGCCCAGCTGCGCGAGATGGTCGTGCGCGGCGGGCCGCTCGCCGACGCGCCGCAGGCGGTCGCCGAGCACGATCAGAAGCAGCGGCTCGAGGAGGCGCTTTCGCACCTGCGCAAGGGGGCGTCGGTGCAGCTCCGCTACGTGTTCGACGGCGTCGAGTGGTGGGACACGCTCATGCCGCTCGGCGACGGCAAGGTGCGGCTCGTGCGCATCGATCGCGCGACGCTCGATCGGCGGTAGGGACCGTCTTCGACGCGAGACGAAGCGGGGCGGCGTTTCTTATCTGGACCCTTCCGGCTTTCGGGCGGGCAACACGGCGCTATGCTCGGACGAGCGCGCTCGCGCACGACAACCCTCGCGTGTTGCCGAAGTACGCGTCCTCTCGTTTCGATGCACGACTTTGGGGGCTGGAAATGAAAGCGTCGCTCTTCTCCGTCGCCGCCGCTGTCGCGCTGCTCTCGGGCTGCATTGGTTGCAGCGACAAGTCGAATGACGCCTCGCGGACGCCGCCCCCGTGTACTGCCTCGTGGTGCCCACAGGTCCAGCAAGCGTGCGACGCCTGGCTCGCGCAGTGCCCAGGCCTCGCCGAGCTCGTCGACTCGGCGACGGCGGCATCGCCGACTGCGTGCACGGACGCCCTCGGTGCGCTGGTCGCGGCCAGCGCGCCCGACGCCGGCCCGGAGGCGGCGCAGGCGCTGCTCGACTGCATGAGGAAGGCCAAGTCGTGTGTCGAGGCGACGGCGTGCCGTGACTCGCTCATCGCGCCGCCGAGCGAGGGGGCTCCGGACAGCGCCGGTGTCGACTTGGGCGCCTTCACCGACGCACCGCCAATCCCGCCCGGCACGGTGCTGTTGCCCGGCGACGATCCGGCTTGCGTGCAGTGCGCGCTCAGCAACTGCGCGACCGAGTCGGCGTATTGTTTCGTCAACTCTCAGGGCACTCCGGCGTGCTGGAATGATCCCGACGCCTACCCGCCGATCGTCGATTGTTGCGTCGACTATCGGCAGTGCATCGACGGCTGCCTCGCGAGCGATCCCGACGCGGGCGCGACGTTCTCGCTCTGCGCAACGCAGTGCGACGCCGACTACCCGAAGGGCAAGGCGCAGTTCGATATCTACCGAACGTGCATGGCCAGCAAATGCGCCACGTGCGGAGCCGGCGATGCGGGCCATTAGCGCGGGCGTCGTTCTCGCGTCGCTCGTCGCCGCGGCGTTCGTTGCCTGCGAACCGAGCGACGATCCCTGCCCCGACAAGCCGCCCATGTGGTTCTACCAGGGCAACGCTGGCGTGCAACATCACGAGGGCGCGTGCACCTACGACCTGCCATGCGGCCTGACGACTCCGTGCTACCTGCAGCCTGAGGGGGACTGGGTCTGCGTCGAGCCTGCGCTGCTTGGCTCGTGTGCCTACTGCAAGGCCTACACGTCGACCTGGGACTGCGTCCGCGCCTTCTACTCGCAGCCTCCCGACGCCGGCACGTCGAGCGACGGGGCGACCGGTTGAGGGGCGCCGAAGCTCGCCGCGCAATCACGCGATCGCGTGCGTCGGGATCGAGATCACCGCGCGCGTGCCGCCGCCGCGCCGAGGGGCCAGCGTGAGCGTGCCTCGGTGCGCCTTGATGATCTCGTGGGTGATCGCGAGGCCGAGCCCGGTCCCCTCGCCGACCGGCTTGGTCGTGAAGAAGGGCTCGGTCGCGCGGGCGGCGGCCTCCGGGGTGATGCCGGCGCCGTCGTCGTCGACCACGAAGCCGAGCTGCCCGTCGTCGGCGCGCACCGTCACGTCGACGTGGCCGCCGCGCTCGCAGGCGGCCGCCGCGTTCAGCAGGAGGTTCACCAGCGCGTGCTCCAGCAGCCGGTGATCGCAGTGGATCTCGGGCAGGTCGGCGGCCATGTCGGTCTTGAGCTCGACCTCGCGCGCGACGAGCCGGTGCTCGGTGAGCCGCACCGCCGCGCGCACGATGCTCTCGGGGGCGACCGCGGCGAGCACCGGCGCCCCGCCGCGCGCGAGGTCCATGAACCCGCGCACCACGCCGCCGATGCGGGCGGTCTGCTCCTGGATGACCTCGAGGTGGCGCCGCGCGCGCTCGTCGCCCCCCTCGCGCGCCTCGCGGGCGAGCAGCTGCTCGGTGCGCCCGGCTATCACCGCGAGCGGGGTCGAGATCTCGTGGGCGACGCCGCTCGCGAGCGTGCCCATCACGGCCACGCGGTCGGCCCGCACCAGCCGCTCGTCGCGCTGACGGGCGAGCGCCTCGAGCTCGAGCTGCCGCGCGAGATCGAGCTCGCGGCGCTGCTTGCCGAGCGCGATCGCGCCGAACACGAAGACCAGCCCGCCCGCGAGCGTCACGCCGAGCAAGAGCCGCAGCGACGCGCGCTGCTGACGGTCGCGCTCGCGGCTCGCGGAGTTGACGACCACGACCCCCC
>JAJXTK010000154.1 GCA_021783935.1 Myxococcales bacterium
CGGCGGCGTGAAGGTGCTGCGCCAGTGGGCCGGCTGCTACGATCTCACCCCCGACGCCAACCCGATCGTCGGCCCGGTCGACGAGGTCGAGGGGTTCGAGAACGCGAGCGGCTTCATGGGGCACGGCTTCATGATCGCGCCCGTGATGGGGCGACGCATGGCCGACTGGCTCGTCGGGGGCACGACGACCGAGCTCTTCGATCGGTGGAATTTCCGGCGCTTCGCCGAGGGCAAGCTCCTCCACGAGGGGATGATCATCGGATGATCGTCGGCCGACGGAACTCCGCGGCCGCGCCCGTGTCCGCCGAGGAGCATCCGATGTCCACACCCAAGCTCGAAGTCGCGTTCGTCCTCGCCGTCGCCTTCACCGCCGGCGCCCTCGCGGGCTGCAAGCCGAAGCTCGCGGACGAGGCGCAGTGCCGCGAGGTCGCCGAGCGCCTCGCCGAGCTCAAGGTCGCGCAGGAGAAGCAGCTCAAGGTCTTGCAGCCCGACGGCTCGGTGCGCGGCGGGCTCTTGGTGCCGCCGTTCTACGACGCCGACAAGGAGAGGCAGCTGCGCGCCGAGGCGGCTGCCGGCTTCGCCGAGCGCTGCGGCAACGGGTGGAGGCGCGCGACCTGGACCTGCATGATGGCCGCCAAAGACCTCGAGTCGGCCGACCTCTGCCGCCTCAAGCAGCAGCAGTAGCGCGGGCGCTCACCCCGCGGCGCGCTTCGCCGCGATGTTCGAGTGGACCGTGGTGCGGTTGCGGCCGGTGCGCTTGGACGCGTAGAGCGCGTCGTCGGTGGCCTTGTACAGCTCGTCCCAGGTCCCGCCGTCGCCGGGCATCGTCGCGACGCCGAGCGAGCAGGTGACCTGGAAGGGGCCGCTCGAGGCGTGGAAGGTCGTGCGCGCGAGCTCCTCGCGCACGCGCTCGGCGAGGATCACGGCGCCCTGCGCGTCGGTCTCCTCGCAGATGATGACGAACTCCTCGCCGCCGAAGCGCGCGACGTAGTCGGTGCCGCGCTTGAGGCGGCGCAGGATGCCGGCGAGCCCCTTGATGACCTGATCGCCGACGTCGTGACCGTGCGTGTCGTTGACCCTCTTGAAGTGATCGATGTCGGCCTGGATCACCGAGAGCGGCTTGCCGTAGCGCGCCGCCGCGCGGACCTTCTGCTGCCCGAGCTCGAGGAGCACGCGCTTGTTCAAGAGGCCCGTCAGGCCGTCGGTCGTCGCGAGCTCCTCGAGCTTCGCGAACATGCGCGCGTTGGCGAGGCTCGTCGCGATGTGCGAGGCGAGCACCTCGAGCGTCGTGCGCGCGCCCGACGCCCCCTCTGCGCCGTCCTCCGACGTCGAGAAGTCGCGAAAGGCGCCGCGGCGGCGCGCGCCGAGCACCAGCGTGCCGAGCGCGCGATCGCGCAGCACCAGCGGCACCACGAGGATCGAGCGCACCTCGGCGGTGCGCGCCTCGCCGTCGAGCTCGCCGTCGACCCCCGAGGCGTCGGGCAGCTCGATGCGCAGCGGGTGGCGGCGCGTGAAGACGATCTGCGTGGCCGGATCGTGCTCGCCGCGGTGGGGCAGGGTGCAGCGGCTCCTGACCGCCTGCGCGACCAGGCCGCCGTTGTCGCCGAAGCGCAGGCCGACGAGCGATTCGAAATCGGCGGCGCCGGCGACGGCGCGGACCTCGTGGGTGCGCGTCGACCCCTCGAGCTCGCTGCCGTGCGCGATCGTGATCGCCGCGAGGTCGAACTCCGCGATCGCGCGCGCGCTCTCGACGCCGGCCTCGATCACCTCGGCCTCGGTGAACGCCAGCTGCAGCCGCTGCGTCGCGGCGTAGAGGTGGTCCTGCTCCGCCTTCGCGCGCTCGAGGCGGCCGAAGACGCGCTCGTTCTCGATCGCGCGCAGCACGTAGCGTGCGGCGGCGAGCACCAGCTCCTCCTCGTGGGCGGAGAAGGGGCGCTCGACGTAGCTGGCCTCGGCGGCGTCGGGGGCCGATCGCTCGAGGGTCGGCAGCCGATCGACGCAGAGCACCCCCTTGACCTGGCCGGCCTCGAGGATCGGCGCCGCGCAGAGCGAGCTCACGCCCCCTTCGGCGACCGGCTGCGGGTAGTACGGGATCCGGTAGCCGGGCCGCAAGCCGTGCAACGACACCGTGCCGCGCCGCCGCGCGACCGCCCCGAAGACGCCGTCGCCGAGCCCGAACGGTCCCTCGGCGATCGCGGGCGCCTCCGAGACCACCTCGGCGAGCTTCACGAGCGGCTTGCCCTGCGCGCTGCCGGTCTCGACGAGGAGGATCGCGGTGTGCGCGCCGAGGCTGCGCTTGAGCAGGTCGAGCGCGAAGCGCACGGCGACCTGGATCTCCTCGACCCCCGAGCGCACCGTGCGCTCGGCCTCGACGAGCACGGGCTTCGCGCCGCCAGGCTTCGTCGGCGCCATGGTCTTGTCGTCGTGCAGGCGGAAGATGCGCGCCTGCTCGCGCATGCGCTCGACCTCGCGTTCGTAGCGGCGCTTGGCGCGCAGGCCGATCGCGTCGATGCGTCCCTTGAGCACGACGCCGTTGAGGGCGCAGAAGAGCACGATCGCGAGCGCGTGCGGCGGCACGGCCCGGAGCGTCGCGGGGTCTCCGTCGAGCGTGCGGACGGCGATCTCGAGCAAGATCGCGAGCGCCGCGGAGCTCCACGAGGTGAGGCGCGAGGCGAAGGTCGAGACCACCGCGACGGCGACGTAGGCGAGGGCCATGGCGCCGCCGTCGAGCCCGCCCGGCAGGTGCGCCGCCGCGGCGACGGCGCCGGTCGCGAGCAACGTCCCGAGCTCGAAGTCGATCGGCGGCTCGGACGCTGCGCCGCCGCGCTCGGGGCGCCGCCAGCGCGCGACGACCTTGGCGATCGAGCGCACCACGATCGCGCCGAACACGACCAGCCCGGCGAGGACCGTCGCGATCTCGTCGGCGTGCGCGGGGGTGAGCCTGCGCCCCTCGATCGCCGCCGTCGCGATCGTGAGCCCGAGGGCGAACGCGGGGCCGGCCGAGCGCTTGAAGAAGCGTCGCAGCGCCATCGCGCCGCGGACCAGGCGTGGCTTGGGGGGCGGGCCCACGCGCATCGGCGTCGGCGTCGGCTCGATGCGCGGCGCGCGGAGCGGCACGGCAGGCTCGCGGCGCACGACCGAGGGGGTCAGCTCGCGTTGCGCGCGCGCGACCGGTGGCGTCGGCGTCGGGGCGCGGCGAGGATTGCGCTGCACCGTGGCCCTCGCGGGCGCGGGCGTGCGGCTCGGCTCGGCGGAGGGGTGCTCGCGCGACGGCGGCGCGACGGAGGCGCCGGCGCGAGCAAGGAGAGGGGGCGTGTTCGTGGTCTTGCGCGCAGCCATGCCGAGGTTGGCAGCCTCGGTAGCGAGGGCGCACGCGATGGGGCAAGTAGCTGGAACCTACATTGGAAATTCGCGGCTGCCGCGCCCGGCTCACCGCCGCGGCAGCAGCTGCTGGATCTTCGCGGCCGCGGCCGGGGCGAAGGGGCGCACGAGATCGGGCAGCGTCGCGAGCTCGTTGCGCACCGAGAGCTGGTCGGCGGCCGACGAATCGCCATGGATCGTCGCGAGGGCGTCGACGATGGAGCTCAAGTACGGCCTGCCGGCGGGCCGCGTGGTCGCCCGCACCGCGTCGCAGAGGTGCTGAAGCGCCTGCTGTCGTTCGCCACGCCTCGCGAGCGCCTGCGCGAGGTTCCTGCAAGCGTCAGGGAGAAGATCCGCGGCGCGCAGCGCCTTCGCCAGGCGCACGGCGGCGCGGGCGCGGAGCAGGGCGTCGTCGACCTCGCCCATGGCGAGCTGCACCTCCGCCACGTTGTTCGTCGCCGTCGCCGTGAGGTACATGTCGCCGACGCGCTCGGCGATCGCGAGCGCGTGCAGGAACGCGTCCTTCGCGCTCGCGAGCTCCCCGAGCTCGTAGTGCACGGCGGCGATGTTGATGAGGGCGCTCGCTGCGAGCGCGGGGTAGCGCTGCTCGTCGACCACCCGCCCCGCCTCCCGATAGAGACGATCGGCCCGCACGAACTGCTTGCGCGAGTAGAAGACCGCCCCGAGGGTCAGCAGCAGGCGCGAGGAGGCGTCGGCGCGATCGGGCTCGGAGGGCGAGATCGAGCGGCAGACGGCGAGCCCCTGCTTGCAGATGGCGAGCGCGGCATCGAGCCGGCCGAGGCGCAGCTGCGCGAAGCCGATCGCCGCGTGGAGCGGCGCCAACAAGCGCGGATCGGACGCGGCGCCGAGGTGAACGAGGGCCGCTCGGTAATGTCGCAGCGCCGTCTCGTAGTCGCCGCGGACGCTGGCGATGCGCCCGCGACGCAGCTCGATGCTCCCCTCGGCCCGGCGCACGGCGGCCTCGTCGATCGCGGCCCCGGAGCGCTGCTCCTCGGGGAGCAGCTCCTCGGAGGCATGCTCGTAGCTCGCGGAGGCCTCGTCGAGGCGCCCGACCCTGCGCAGCGTGTCGCCCAGGGCGAGGCGCAGCTCGACGCGCTCTTGCCAGTCGGCCACGCGCTCGTCATGGAACCCCGGCGCGGCGTCGGCTGGTTCGGGCGCGCTCGCGGGCGCGTCCGCGAGCTCGACGGCGCGCTCGAAGAAGCGAATCGCGTCGAGGTTCTGCCCGAGGGCCGCCGCGCGCGCCCCCGCTCGCCGGTAGCCGCGCAAGGCCTCTCGCCGGTCGCCTGCGCGGTCGTGGTGCGTCGCGAGCAGCCCCAAGGACGCCTCGGCCAGCGCGGGGCGCTCGCCGAGCCACGCAGCGGCCTCTCGGTGGAGCGACTGGCGCGCGCCGCGGATCATCCCGTCGTAGGCGACCTCGCGCGTGATCGCCTCGGTGAAGGCGAACTCGGGATCGGGGTCGCCGGCGGCGCGATCCATGGTGCGCAGGCGCACGAGGTCGCGCGCGCGCAACGTGGCGAGCAACGCGTCGTGGTCCGCGCTGGGGGCGACCTTCTGCAGAAAGCTGCGCCGGAAGGTGCGCCCCATCACGGAGGCCCACTGGAGCTCGGCGCGCTGCTCCGGCTGGAGGGCATCGAGGCGCGCCTGCACGAGCCCGAACACCGTGGTCGGCAGCCCCAGCGAGTCGAGCAGATCGTCTTGCACGAGGAAGCCTCGCGAGGACCCGATCTCGGTGCCGCTGGCCTCGGCGAGCAGCCGCAGGGTCTCTCGCGCGACGAGCGGGCTCCCCTCCGATCGCTCGGCGAGCCGCTGCACCAGCTCGGGCGAGCTGCCCGTCGCGTGGCGCAGCAGATCGCGCACGAGCTCCTCCATCGCGCGGCGCCCGAGCGGCTTGAGGTCCACGCACTCGAAGCGCTCGATCCTCTCTCGGAAGCGTGCGCGGCGCTCGGCGAGCTCGGGGCGCGCCGCGCCGAGCACGAACAGCGGTCGATCGTCCAGCCACTCGACGAGCCCCTCCAGCACTTCGAGCGAGGCGTCATCGGCGTGCTCGAGCCCATCGGCGGCTACGAGCACGTTGCCGCGCGCGAGCAAGCGCGAGAACACGCGCATGATCGCGCCGTGACAGCGGCGCTGCGAGTCTTCGACGCTGTCGCCAGCGGTGGTCAGCACGTCGAGCGTCGCGCCGCGCACCAGCCGGGCGACGGTCACGAGGTCGTCGGTCGAATCGACGTCCGCCGGCTGCCCCGCCCGTCCCGCGAGCGGCTCGCTCGAGAGGCTCGCGCCGACGGCGGCGAGCCCGTTTCTGATCTTTTGGAGCGTCGCGCCCTCGTCGTCGGCCGCCTCGACGCGAAATCCGCTGCGGAGCATGGCGGCGAGCAGCGCGTAGGGGGTGCCGCGGTCGAGGCCGCCGCTGGTGCCCCGCAGGACGAAGGTCGACTGCGCTTCGCGTTCGATCGCGTCGAGCACCTCCTCGCGCAGGCGCGTCTTGCCGACGCCCGCGGCCCCGCGCACCAGCATGAAGGCCGCGCGGTGCTCGGCGAAGGCGCTGGCGATCGCGTCGAGGACCCGCTCGAGCTCGCTGCCCCGGCCGACCATCTTCGTCTGGGCGCCGAAGAACTCGTCGCGTCGACGTGGCGAGCTCGAGGCCTCGAGCGCGCGCTCGGCGGCTACCGCCCCGTCGGGCCCCGGCAGCGAGATCGCCGTGGTGTTGAACAGCCCCGCGACCTCGCGCGAGATCGTCCGACCGAGCAGCGTCGCGCCCGGCTCGCAGCGCGCGCACAGCCAGCTCGCCTGCTCGACGGCGTTCCCGATCGCGACCGGGGCACGGCCGGTCGACGTCGCGGGCGCCACGTAGATTCGGCCGGTCTCGAGCGCCACGCGCAGGCGCAGGCTCGTCGCGCGGGGGCGCTCGCGCACGCTCGGCGCCGCGCGGTGGAGCTTGAGCGCGCAGTGGACCGCGCGCGCCGCGTCGACGCCCGTGCTGCGCGGCATTCCGAAGAGGGCGACGAGCTCCCCGTCGGCCCGCACGAGCCATCCTCCATCGCGCCCGACCCGCTCGACCAGTCGGTCCCGCGTGCGCTCGACGAGCTCCGCCGCCTGCTCCTCGCCGAGCTCGGCGGCGAGCTCCTTGGCCCCGTCGATGGCGACCATCAGCACCGTGCAGACGCGGCGTTCGCCCGTGAGCGAGGTGCCCATCGACGAGGGGAGCGACGAGCTCGGCGTCGGGTCCGGGGCCTTGGAAGGCCGGTCGCGGCTCGCGAGCGTCGCGGCGACGAGCGCGCTCGGGTAGGCCGCCAGCGTGTGCGCCACCGCCAGCCGCCCTTGCCACGAGCGCAGCGCCTCGAGCAGCGCGGGCGCGTTGGCGGGCCGGTCGCTCGGCGCCTTCGCGAGCAGCGACATGACGATCGACGCGAGCTCTGCGTCGACGCTCGCCGACGTCTGGAGCGGGGG
Source organism: Myxococcales bacterium (assembly GCA_021783935.1). GTDB lineage: Bacteria > Myxococcota_A > Polyangia > Polyangiales > JADJMO01 > CAIXWQ01. The sequence continues at coordinate 6,829 of JAJXTK010000154.1, forward strand.
CGGGGGCGTGCGGATGTGGTGGTAGAGGAACTCGCCCGGGCTTCCGGCTTGGAACGGCAGCCGCCCGTCGAGGAGCTCGTAGAGCACCAGTCCAACGGCGTAGAGGTCGCTCCGAACGTCGAGCGACTCCCCCTTGCACTGCTCGGGCGACATGTAGCGCGGCGTTCCGAGCAGCAGCCCCGTGGTGCCGAACGATGGCTCGTTCGACGCGGGCTCGAGGAGCTTCGCGATGCCGAAGTCGAGCACCTTCACCGTGCTCGAGGGCGCCGAGACCATGAAGAGGTTCTCGGGCTTGAGATCGCGGTGAAGGACCCCGGCCGCGTGCGCCGCCGCGAGCGCGCCGATCGCCGGGATCATCGCCTCGACAGCCTCGGCCGCGTCGAGTCGACCGCGTCGCACCAGCAGATCGCGGAGCGTCTCGCCCTGCAGCAGCTCCATCACGAGCACGGGGCGCCCGTCGGCCAGCCGCTCGAAGCCGAACACGTCGACGATGTTCGGGTGGCGGATTCGGTTGACGACGCGGGCCTCTTGGATCAGGCGCTCCACCGCCCCCGGCATCGAGATCGCCTCCGCGCGGACGACCTTGAGGGCGACGCGCTTGTCGATGACCGGCTGCACCGCCTCGTAGACGGTGCCCATCCCCCCGGCGCCGAGGGTGCGCTCGACCGCGTACCCACCGACCCTCGTTCCCGGGGGGAGATCCTGCTCCGCGAAGGCCACGGCCGCACTCTACGCCATCGATGGTCGCGCGGAGCAAACCAGCGAGTCCCGTTGAAATGGTGGCGTGCGCCCAGGTCCGTGTACAATCTGGCTATGCGACGCATCCTCCCGCTGTTGGCGTTGCTGGGAGCTTGCTCCAAGGACGCGACCCCAGAGGCCGCGCCCGTGTGCGATTCGGCGTCGTTGGTCGACGGCGAGTGCCCCGGCGTCTCTGCCAGCGCGGTTCTTTGCGACGCCCCGACCTGCACCGACGGCGTCGCGTGCGCCTCCACTCGAGTCGCCTCCAGCCAGCAAGAGCTCGACGCCGCGACGGCCGCGGCGGTCGCCGGCGACTGCATTGCGCTCGAAGGCGGCAGCTTCGGGAGCGTCACGCTGCCCCCTGGCGTCAGCCTCCTCGGAAGGGGGCCTGGCGCCTCGGGCGTGCAGGGGATCGTCATCGTCGGCGGCCGCGCAGCCACGATCCGCGGAGTCACGGTCGGCCAGGGTGGCATCGCCGCGACCGATGTCGCGACGCTCACGATCGATCACGTGTTCGTGGGGCCGACCGCGTCGAAGACACCCGGAATCTCCCTGATCGACAGCGGCGTCGCGTTGAGCGCGACGACGGTGTCCGGCGCCGCCGGCTACGGGGTCGCGCTCGACTGCGACAAGGCGTGCCCCGCGTCCGGAGGCGCCCTCAGCGCGACGTTCACGGGCGTCAGCGTTCAGGGAGCCACCGACGTCGGGATCTGGGCGCGTGGCTACGGGGTGCAAATCCGTGGCGCCGAGATCTCCGCCACCCACGGCACCATGTTCGGGCGCGGGCTCGAGGTCGACGGCGGCGGGTCCCTCGACGCCGCCGCGCTCGCGGTCCACGACAACACGGACGTCGGCATCCTCGTCGACGGCTCGAGCGTGCAGCTCGACGGCGTGGCCGTCGCACGCAACCTTCGAGGGGTCCAGCTTCAGGCGACCCCCGCGGCGCGCCCGAGCAAGCTCGCGAACTTCCAGATCGTCGACAATCGCGGCGTCGGAATCGGGATCGACGGCGGCGCGCAGGGGATCGTCATCGTCGGCGGTCGCGTGGCGGGCACGACGCTCGAGCGGCTGCCCACCGCTGCGGGGGGGGTCGCGCCGATCGGCGACGGCCTCGTCTGGCTCGGCGGCTCGAGCGCCGAGGTCGATTCGAGCGTCGCGTTCGGAGGGAGCGCGCGCGCCGGCGTGGTCATCGACGCGTCGTCGAGCGGCACGTTCGGGGGCACCGTCGACGGGAGCAACGCGACCGGGATCGTGATCGTCGGCGGCAAGTCGGCGGTGAACGTCGGCGCGGCGGCGACGACGGCCAAGACGGCCGCCGAGTTCGCCACGCCCGCGGAGCTCTCGAGCCAATGAGGCCGCGCCTTCGGACGCTCGCGCAGCTCGCCGCGTCGCTGTTCGCCACCGGGTGTGGCCACTCGAGCCCGAGCGGCTCGACCTGCACGAATGCCTGCGCCGATGGCTTCGCCCCCGACGGCAGCTGCGCGTGCACCCCCGTCTTGCCGGCGTCGCCGTGCGCCGAGAACGAGATCGCGGTTCCGGGCGACACCGCCTGCCGAGCCGTCGGCGTCATCGCGTGCGTCGACGGCTTCGTGGCCGACGGGCAAGGGGGCTGCGTGCCGGTGTTGCCGCCGCAGCCGTGCGCTGCCGGCCAGATGGCCATCCCCGGCGAGACGGCCTGTCGCGCCGTCGCCGACTGCGGCAGCGACCCCTTCGGCGACATGCCGCTCGAAGCGGCGACGACCTACGTCCTCCAGGGCTACACGGGCGGGGGCAGCGACGGCACGCGTGCGCACCCGTTCCTGACGATTCAGGACGCCGTGAGCCGCGCCCCGGTCGGCGGGATGGTCGCGATCGGCGCGGGCACCTACGTCGAGGACGTCGTCGCGGCGCACGAGGTCCGCATTTGGGGCTGCCCCTCTCGGGTCACGCTGCAAGGCGGGCCCGACCCGGCCATCGCGGCCCTGCAGTTGAGGAGCGGCGGCGAGGTGCACGGCATGACGATCACCGGCCCCGGCTACGGGCTCGTCATGGCCCACAAGGTGCTGATCGATCACGTTTGGGTCCGCGACTTCGGCAACTACGCGCTCGGCACCCAGCCGGGCGCCGACGTCACCGTGACCGACTCGCTGATGGAGTCGTCCGGCCACTATCTCGCCATGGCGTTCGGCGGTTCGCTGAGCGTGCAGCGCTCGGTGTTCCGCGGCGTCAAGGAGTCGGCCGGCTACGCGAGCGCGGGGGTCGGCGGGATGCCGAGCGGAGGCAAGTACCCGAAGGTGACGATCACGAAGTCCGTGATCGAGCGCAACGCCGGCACCGGTGTCCACATCGAGGGGGGCACGCTCGACATCGACTCTTCGGTCATTCGCGACGGCGTCGAGATCGGCCTGGCCAACGCGAGCAACGGCGTGGACGTCGAGTTTGCGGCCGACGGCACGCCGTCGAACCTGTCGATGACCGCCTCCGTCGTCCAGCGCAATCCGGTGCTCGGCGTCTTCATCGTCGGCTCCACGGCGACCATCGACGGCTCGACGATCGTCGACCAGTTCGCCTCCGCGGTCGGCCAGTTCGGCAACGGGATCTACGTGAGCGACGGCTCGGGCAAGGGCTCGACGCTCACTTTGACGGGCTCGCTCGTCGCGCGAAACTCCTACCTCGGCATCGGCGCCTTCAGCTCCACGGTCGACGTCGGCGGATCGATCGTGCGCGACACACGCGTGGAGCCATCGGACGGCGTCGCCGGCGAGGGGCTCTACGAAGGGCCCGATTCCGCGACGCACCTGCCGAGCGTCCTGACCGTCCACGATTGCCTCATCCGCGGCAACAGGCTCGCCGGCGTCGTAGGCGAGAGCGGACAGATCTCGATCGACAAGAGCGTCGTTCGCGAGAACGTCCCCGGGCCCGCCGGCGCCGGCTGCGGCGTGATCTTGGAGCAGAGCGTGCTCGTGACCAAGGCCGACGGAACGCTGAGCGTGAGCGGCAGCGTCATCGAGAGCAACACGCAGGCGGGCCTGTGGCTTTACGGCGCGACGGGCACGGTGACCGGCAGCGTGGTGCGCGGCTCGCTGCCGAACGGCAACGGGCAGTATGGCGACGGGCTCGTGGTGCAGTCGTACGCGGCCTACCCGGGCGCGATCTCCGTGGTCTCGTCGGAGATCCGCGACAACGGCCGCGCGGGCGTCTTCGCGTGGGGGGCGAGCCTCGAGCTGTCGGGCACGCGCGTCGAGTGCAACGCGCTCGACATCGACGTCGAGCAGGGGGACGGCAGCCCGCCGTCGGTCGCGGACGACGGCGGCAACGCGTGCGGCTGCGGGGCGGGCGAGGTCTGCCACGCCTCATCGTCGGGGCTCACGGCCGCGCCACCGCCGCCGAAGTCGTAGCC
>JAJXTK010000155.1 GCA_021783935.1 Myxococcales bacterium
CCGCCCCCGCCCCCGCGATCGCGAAGCCGACGACGAGCGGCCCGACGTAGGCGCGGTACTCGTCGACGTCGTAGGCGTGGCCGAGGGGGCCGCCGGCGCGGGTCTCGATGAACGCCGGGATGAGATCGGTCCACGCCTGATGGTCCGTCTCGGGGATGCGGCGCGGGTGCCGCGCGAGCTCGACGAGCGCCGGGTAGAGCTTCACCCCGGCGACCAGGGCGAAGCTCGCGAGGACGAGCGCGCCGAGGCGGAGCACCTTCGACGCGCGCCCTTGCGAGAGCAGCCGCGGCCCCTCCGTGATCGCGAGCGCGAGCAGGGTGTACGGCGTCGCGTACGAGCCCCCTTCGAGCGTCGAGAGGCCGAGCAGCGCGCCGGCGCCGAGGGCCGCGCGCGGGTCGTCCTCGCCGAGGCGCGCGAGCAGCAGGATCCAAGGGGTGAGCGCGAAGGGGACGAAGCTCGCGTGCCCGGCGAAGTGACCGCAGACGAACCCCGACGCGCCGAAGATCGCGCCGGAGAACAGGGCCGATGTCGTCGAGAGCGCGAAGACGCGTCGGGCCCACGCGTAGACCCCCGTGATCGCCACGACGATGCCCAACGTCGCGTACCAGCGCGCCATCGCTTCGCCGCCGACGCCGAACAGCGCGGCGAAGAGCGCCGAGACGAAGGGCGCCTCGGGGTTGCCGACGAACGGCAGCCCGCCGCACTCCGAGCGATCCCACAGCGGGAAGCCGTCGCCGCGCGCGAACGACGCGCGCGCGAGCTCCCAGTAGCGGACCGCGGTCTGCCCATCGCCCGGCAGGGTGCGCGCGCCGGCGAAGAAGGTCCTTCGCGCCGCGTAGGCGACGAGGCACGCGACCCCGAGGACGAGGAGGCGGCGTGTCCATGCCGCGACGAGCGCGCGGCGGCGTGCGGGGAGCATGGCGAGCCGAGTGAGGCAGACTAGTCGATGCGACGTGCGCTGACGATGGCGTCGGAAGCTTCTCCGGGCGGCGGTGCACACTGCAGGCGACGCCTCGCGACGGACGCGCTAGGACGCTCTCGGCGCCCATGCTCGCCCGCCTCCTCCCGCTGATCGCGCCGCTCCTCGTCGGCGCCGCGCAGGGGCTCGCGTTCCGGCCGTCGTCCGCGCCGATCGCGGCGTGGACCTGGGTCGCAGGCGCGTACGCGATCTGCCTCGTCATCGCGCTCGCGTACCTGCGCTCCGAGGAGGCGCTCGTCGAGCAGCTGCGCTACGCCGGGGGAGACGCCGCGCGCGGGCTGCTCATCGCCGCGGGCGGGCTGGTGGTCGTCTATGGCGCGTCCGCCGCGGCGATGGCGCTGCTGCCGACGCTCGCCACGCGCGAGCTGTACGTGCTCGTCGAGAGGACGATCGCGCTGCCGCACCCATGGCAGCGCGCGCTGGCGCTGGTCGCGTTCGCGGCCGCCGAGGAGCTGGTCTGGCGCGGCGGCGTGCTCCGGGCGCTGGAGGGGCGCGTCGGCTCCGCGCGCGCAGGGTGGCTCGCCGGCGCGCTGTACGTGCTCTCGGTCGTGCCCACGCTGCGCGCGCCGATGATCGGCGCCGCGGTCGTGCTCGCTGTCGCGACGACGCTCCTGGTCCGTCGAACCGGGCGCGTGCTGCCGGCAATCGTCGGCCACGCGATGTTCAGCTGGCTGGCGGTGGATCTGCTGCTGCCGACGCTGTGGAACGGCGTGAAGTGAGCGCCCGCGACAGGCGCGAGCGCTACCCCGTCACCAGGATCCCGATCGCCTCGCGCAGCCGGAAGTGCGCGTCGCTCACCGACCACGCGAGCAGATCCTCGATGCGCTCGGCCGCGCTCGGATCGAACGGCCCGAGCGGCTCGGCGGCGCACGCGCGCGCCGCGGCGGCGACGTCGCCCGAGAGCAGCAGGCCCACGCGGGACGCGGTGCGATCGACCGTCTTCCAGAACGACTTCACGTCGGCCTGCCCGCCGCGCTCGACGAAGCGCTTCATCACCTTGCGCAGCGCCTCGCGCTGCACCGGCTGCAGGTAGCGCGCGAGCTCGCGCGAGGTCTCGGCCGCGACGCGCGCGATGTCCTCGGGGATCGAGACGTCGACCTGAGAGAGCTGCAGCGCGGAGAGCGAGAGCGCCTTGAGCTCGGCCGGCGCGCCGACGAGCGTCGTCACGAAGAGCTCGGGGCGGTAGCGCGCGACGTGCCGCGCGGCGTGGAAGCGCCGCTCGTGGGGCGAGGCGATCGCGAGCGCGTCGGCGCCGATCAGCGACGCAGGCGGATCCACCGGCAGCGGCGACAGCCCGCCCGCGACGTCGGGGCGCGCGCTCGGCCGCGGCAGCGGCAGGCCGAGCACCGCCGCGGCGACCGCGAGATCCTGGACGATCGGCAGCGGCGACGTCGCCGGATCGTGGAGGCTCGCGGCCGGCAGCTCGACGCTACGCCCCTCGGCCGACAGCCGCAGCAGGCGCGCCGCGCGCAGCGCCGGCGAGAGCAGCTCGAGGAGCTTGCCGAGCATCAGGTCGTGCTCCCGGGGAAAGAGCGCCGCGAAGCCCGTGAGGTCGAGCGGGCGCGACGGGTCGAGCGGCACCTCGAACGCGAAGTGCTGGAGCAGGTGCGTCTGCTCCTCGTCGGCCTGCTGCAGAAACGACAGCGCGGCGGCGACGCACCAGGCGCGATCGAACGCCCCCTCGCGCCGGTAGAGTCGATAGAGCTGCCGATAGGGCTCGGCGCGGCGCGGCTCGCGCGCGATCGCCTCCTGGAGCTCGGCGGCCGCCTCCTCGGTGTGGCCGCTCCGCTCGTGGAGATCGGCGAGGATCCGCCGCGTGCGCGCGTCCTCGGGGCGCAGCTTCGCGGCCATGCGGAAGGCCTCGACGGCCGCCGGCTGGTCGTCGAGGCGGTCGCGGCAAATGAGACCGAGCGCGCTCCAGAGGTGGTGCTCGACGTCGGTGCCGCGCCGCGCTCCCTCCGAGACGCGGTGGAGCATCTTGCGGTAAGCGCGCGCGAGTCGACGCCAGTCGTGCATCGAGGTGAGCAGTCGATCGATCGCCTCGAAGGCGCGCAGCTCGGTCGGATCGTCGTCGAGCGCGCGCTCGAAGCACGCGAGCGCCTGCTCGGCGTCTCGGGTCACGTCGCGGAGCACCTGCCCCATCGTGAGGACGTACTTGGCGCGGCGCGCGCGGTTCTCCTCGATGCCGACGATGCGGCCGAGCACGTCGAGCACCCTCTGCCAGTCCTGCTTCGCCTGCGCGATCTCGAGCACCTTGTGCAGCCGCGCCAGGTCGCGCGGCCGCTCGCCGAGCGCCTCGTCGAGCGCGGCGAGCGCCTGCCCCGCGTCGCCGACCTGCTGCCACCAGGCGCGCGCGATCGCGTCGAGCGCGGCGAGGCGATCTTCGGGCACGACGGCCGTGTCGGCGAGCTGCCGCTCCGCGTCGACGTACCCCTGCCAGTCCTGCTGCTCCTCGTAGATCGCGGCCAGCGCCTCGAGCGACGGACGGTGGTCCGGGGTCGCCGCCAGCGCCCGATCGAGCGTCGCGATCGCCGCGCGCGTCATGCCGAGCGCGCGCTGAGCGACCGCGAGCCGATGGAGGACCTCGACGCGCCGCGCGCCGTCCTTCAGCGTCGCGAGCAGCCGCTGGTGCGCCTCGAGCGCCGCGGCCCAGTCCTGCCGCAGCCAGCTCGCCTCCGCGAGCGCGTCGAGGACCTCGGGATCGTCCGGCGCGAGCTGCTGCGCCTCGTCGAGCGCCCGCGCCGCCGCCGCGTCGCGCCCGAGCCCCAAGAGCGCACGGCCGTGCAGCGCCGCGATCCTGCGCGCGTCGTCCGCGCTCGCCGCCCGGGTGCGGAGCCTCGCGAGCATCGGCTCGGCGTCGGAGAAACTCCCCGCTGCCACGTGCGCCTCGGCGAGCCGGCGCAGCGCCTCGTCGACGTCCGGGTCGCTCGCGACCGCCTCTTGCCAGGCCGCGCGCGCACCGGCCATGTCGCCGAGGACGTCGGCGCGGATCGTCCCGAGCTTCGCGAGCAGCTGCGCGCGCAGGTGCGGCTTCTTCGTGAGCGCGAGCTCGCGCTCCAGCCACCGCAGCGCCCCGCGCTCGTCCCCCTCGGCGAGCGCGAGCCTCCGCAGCGCCCCGAGCGCGCCGGGGTGATCGGGGTCGCGATCGATCGCGGTCAGGTGCGCCTCGCGCGCCGCTGCGACGTCGTGCGACTCCTCGAGCGCGAGCCCGAGCGCGTGGTAGGCCGACGCTCGCTGACTCGGATCGCTCGCGCCTTGCGCCGCGCGTCGCAGCCGCTCCATCGCTGCGGCCGGATCCCCGGCGCGCACCTCGAGCCGCGCGAGCGCCGCCGCCGCCTCGGGCAGCTCGGCGTCGAGCTCGGCCGCCGCCGTCCACGCCTCGAGCGCGCGCGCGCGATCGCCGAGATCGCGCTCGAGCGTGCGCGCCCACGCGGCGTAGAGCTTCGCGCGCTGCTTCGGCTCGCGCGCGATCGACGCGTGGTGCTCGAGCATCGCGGCCGCGTCGGCGTGACGATGCTGGCGAGCGTAGAGGCGCGCGAGCGACTCGAGGGTGGGCTCGTCGTCGGGCGCGATCGCGAGCGCCTGCTCGAGCCGGTAGAGCGCGAGGTCGGGCTCCTGGAAGGTGATCTCGAGCAGCCCCGCGAGCTCGGTCGCCAGCTCGAGCTGCTCGCGCGCCGTGGCGGCCGCCTCGAGGCGCCGCTCGAGGGCCGCGCGCAGCCCGCGCGCGTCGCCGCTCGCGCGATGGAGCGCCGCGAGCTCGCGGAACGCCGTCGCGTGCCCCGGATCGACGCGCATCACCTCTTCGAGCAGCCGCGCCGCGCGCTCCGGCTTGCCGAGCGGCCCCGCGTACAGGGACGCGAGCCGCACGCGCGCCGCGTGCCGCTCCGGGCCGTCGTTCACGCGCACGAGCTTCTGCTCGAGCAGCTCGGCGACGGCCGCGCTCTCGCCGCGATCGCCGTAGATCGCCCCGAGCGCGTCCAGGGCCGCAGGCCAGCCGGGGTCGATCTCGAGGGCGCGCCGGTAGCTCGCGATCGCCTGCTCGACGTCCCCCTTGTGCTTCCACAGCAGCTCGCCGATCTCCGCGTGGATCTCCTTGCGCTCCTGGTCGTTCGACGCGAGCTCGAGCGCCGAGACGAGCGTCGCGCCCGCGCGATCGACCTCCCCCGCCCGACGCCGGATGCGCGCGAGGATGCGCAGCGGCCGCACGTCGCGGGGCGCCGCGGCCTGCGCGCGCTCGAGGAACGGCAGCGCCCACTCGGGGTGATCGACGTCCTCGCCGTACCACTTGGCGAGCCGCAGCGAGAGCGCCACGAAGCGCTGCGCGTCGCCGTTGGCCTCGACCTCCGCGAGCGCGGCGTTGGCGAACTGGACGAGCTCGCCGAGGCGCCCGGTCTGGTGCGCGAGCCGCTCGAGCGAGCTCGCCGTCTCGTCGTCGTCAGGGGCCTCGCCGAAGGCGGCGAGCAGCACGTCGAACGCCTGGCCGGGATCGTCGAGCCGCCCCTCGAGCATCCCGGCGAGCTCGCGGTACAGACGCGCGCGCTGCTCGGGCGCGCGCGCGCGATCGATCTGGTCGCGGAACGCCTCGGCGCGCAGCGTCCAGGTGCGCGTGTCGGTGCGCGACCCGGTGAGATCGAGCGTCGTCGAGCCGGCGAACGCGGGATTGCGCGGCGGCAGCGGCGGGCTCGAGGGCATCGAGATCTGGGGCGCCGCGTACCCCTGCACGGCGATGCGCGCGTGCGTCACGGGGCCGTCGTCGAGCTCCTCGACCAGATCGTCGTCCGACACGGGGTCTGAGCCCGAGCCGTCATCTGGCTCGAGCTCCAGGGTCTCCTCGCGTTCGGGCGCTGGGCGTCGGAAGCGCGGGTCGTCCTCGCGAGGCGGCATGTTGCCGCGATCGTACGCGAGCTCCGGCCCCGCCGCCCGGTCGGCTACTCGATCTGCAGCTGCACTGGCGACGAGGCGTTCGCGTAGCGGCGCTTGGGCATGCGCCCCGCGAGGAACGCCTTGCGCCCCGCGCTCACCCCCTCGCGCATCGCCTCGGCCATCAGGATCGGCTCCTTGGCCTGCGCGATAGCGGTGTTCATCAGCACGCCGTCGCAGCCGAGCTCCATCGCGATCGCCGCGTCCGACGCGGTGCCGACGCCGGCGTCGACGATGACCGGCACCTTCGCGTGCTCCTTGATGATCGCGATGTTGTGCTCGTTACGGATGCCGAGCCCGCTGCCGATCGGCGCGGCGAGCGGCATCACGGCGGCGCAGCCGATCTCCTCGAGCTTGCGGCACACGATCGGGTCGTCGATGCAGTACGGCAGGACGATGAACCCCTCCTTGACGAGGAGCTTCGCCGCCTCGAGCGTCTGCTCGTTGTCGGGGTAGAGCGTCTTCGCGTCGCCGATCACCTCGAGCTTCACGATCGGCGGCGCCCCCTCCGGCCCGAGGCCGAGCTCGCGCGCTAGCCGACAGACGCGCACGGCGTCGTCGGCCGTGTAGCAGCCGGCGGTGTTCGGCAAGAGCGTCCAGCGCCCGCGCTGCTGCAAGAGCATGCCCATGAGCGAGTCGCTGCCGCGCGCGTTCAAGTCGACGCGCCGCAGCGCCACCGTCACGACGTCGGCGCCCGACGCCTCGAGCGCGCGGCGGGTCTCGTCGACGTCCTTGTACTTCCCCGTGCCGACGAACAGGCGCGAGCGGAAGGTGAACGGGCCGACTTTCAGGAGGTCTTCGCTCATGGGCGGGTGCTACCCGTGCGGCCGCGCCCGGACAAGCGACGCCGACTACTCCACGTTGCGCATCGGCAAGACGCCGAGCGCGTCCATGGAGATCGCCCCGACCGCAGTCTCGAGCTCGTCGCGCGCGAGCTCCACGACCTCGGCCGGCGCGAGCGCCCCCCACCCCTCCGGCGTCACGAGCGCGCGGCAGAGCGGCACGAACGCGGAGCTCGCGAGCGCGAAGGCCCGGAGCGCCTCGGGCGCGTCGCCCGCCTCGCGATAGAGGAAGACGTCGAGGTCGGACGAGGCGCCGATCGCCTTCGCGACGTGCGCGGGCGGGGCCGCCGGCAGCAGGTCGTGCCCGGCGAGCACGAACAGCCCCTGCGCGCGCTCCGAGAAGAGCGCTCCGAGCGGCACCACCGGCGCCCCGCTCGCCGCTCGAAGCAGCAGCACCTCGTCGCCGCCCGAGAGGCGCGCCCGCGCGATCGAGGCGCCCTCGACCACAGACGCGGGCAGCGCGTAGGCGAGCCGACGCAACAGCGGCGCCTGGAGGATGGACACCATCGTCGCGGCGACGGCGCGCGCGGGGGCGACCGACGGCGCGAGGCGCACCGGCAGCGAGAGGCGCTCGTCCCACGGCAAGCCGCTCGCCGTCGCCGGCACCCCTTCGCCGAGGTGCACGTCCACGAGCGAGGCCACTGGCGCGAGCGTGGGCAGGCGGGCGAGGAGCGTCGGCGCGCGCGTCGGCCCCGGGCGCGGCAAGAGCGCGAGCCCTTCGGCCGCGAAGGCCGGCAGCGCCGCGAGCGCGATCGGGTGGCGATGGCCGACCTCGACCGCGACGCCAGGGCCCGCGGGGGCGAACGGGGTGATGCCGGGCGTCGTCGTGACCAGGCGCGCGAGGCGCGCAGGCAGCTCGGCGACGCGCACCAGCGCGAGCCGACGCGGGCGATCGTCGAGGCTCGACGACGGCGCGAGCTCGAGCAGGCCGAGCTCCGCGTCGACCCCCGCGCGGGCGAGGTGGCGCGCGAGCACGGGCGCGAGGCCGGGCTCGACGAGCAGCCAGAGCGGCCGCGCCGAGAGCGGCGTCGAGGAGGCGTCGCGGCGCGGCTCCACGCGCGCGAGGAGCGTCGCGAGGTCGAGGTCGCGCTCGCGCGCGTAGGCCTGCGTGAAGCTCGTGTGGTGCAGCGCGAAGTCGACCTCGTCGCCGGCGCGCAACAGCTCGACCACGTCGTAGCCGAACGGCGCGAGGCGATCGCGGTACTGCACCCAGTAGCGTCGGGCGCCGGTGAACACGAGGCCGCCGGTCAGGCGCGCGACGTCGGCGACCGCGTCGAGCAGCGTCGTCGACGTCGCCGGCAACGTGAGCACGATCTCGCGCGCGCCGAGCGCCGAGCGCACGATCGAGAGCTCGAGCCGCTCGTGCGCCCCCGCGACCGGATCGGCGAGCGAGTGCTCGCGCGTGTAGACCGCGAGGAAGCTCACGAGCCGCTCGATCGTCGGCAACAGCACGAGCCCCCGCGCGCCGAGCGCGACGCCGCTCGCATCGAGCGACAGCCCCGGCGCACGCAGGCGCGTCTGGTGCAGCGCGATGCGCTCGAGCGTCGACCCCGGCATGGGGTCGGGAGCTTACTCCTGCGGCCCTTGATCCAGCCCGCGCGGCCGCCACTTGGGCGCGACGCCGCAGTCGGTGTTGGTCGGCGGCGGCTTGGGCCGCTTGACCTTCGGCTTCGCGGTCGGGTGGATCGGCCCCTCGATCGAGGAGCCGACCAGCGGCACCACCTCCGAGCCGCTCGCCGACCCCGCCCCCAGCGGCCTCAACCAGCTCGGCAACGACGAGCCCACCGTCGACGCGGACGCGGACTCCGCGCCTCCACCAGCCGACGCGGACGCCGACGCGTCCGGCGCCCCCGCGTCGTCGTCTTCGACCTCCTCGATCGCGTCGGCCTCGACCCCGCGGCACTTGCGCTCGCGGCCGTAGGTCTCGTCGATCAGGTACGCATACCAGCTGCCGCGCATCGACTCCTCGTTCGCGAGCGCGCGCGCGTCGGCCTCGCGCGACAGGAGCTGGTCGTGATCCGACAGGCACTGCAGCGCCAGCGCGATGAGCCCCGTGTTGGCCGGCCCGATGCGGAAGCCCTTCTTGTACCAGTCCCACGCCTCGTCGAAGCGGCTCAGCTGACAGAGCGTGTCGCCGACGTAGATGAAGGCCATGTCCCACTTGGGGGCGAGCTCGGTGGCGCGGATGTTCTCGACGAGGCGCGCCTCCTGGGCCTGCTGCGGCGTGTACTTCCAGAGCTCGCCGGCGCGCGCACCGAGCATGACGGAGTAGTTCAGGTGCGCCTTGGCGCTGTTGGGCACCGCCTCGGCGGCGGCCCTCCAAAAGGCGAGGTCGTCGCGGAAATCGTTGGCGTGCTTGCGCGCGAGGCCCGCCTGCATCGCGACGAAGGCGACGGCGGCGGCGAGGCCCAGGGTCCACCGACGACGCGACAGCCACACGAGCGCGATGGCGATGACGAGGCTCGTCGCCATGGCCGGCGTGTACCAGAAGCGCTCGGCGCGCACGGTGGGCAGCACCTTCGGGATGTTCGAAACGGGGAAGAACGCCGCGGGCCACGCGATGAGCCCGAAGGCGAAGAGCCTCAGCTCCGCGAGGCTCGCCCCGGCCTTCTCGCGCGCCTCGCCGCCGAGCGTGCGCAGCGCGATCACGAGCCCCGCGATCGGCGGCACGACCATCAGGAGCGCGCCGACGACCGACGCGGCGAAGATCGGCTGCGTCGGCAGCGGCTCCTGCGGCGACGAGTAGTCGGGCGAGAGCCAGCGCGGGAAGATGATCTGCCCGAGCCCGCGCGCGTAGACGCGCAAGGCCCCGGCGATGCGCTGCGCGTCGGTGGCGTTGGGATCGGCGAGCGGGTTGTTGAACGGGTCGGCCGGCAGATCGGGGGCGCCGACCCAGTGGCGGAGCTTGGCCCCCCACAGCCCGAGGCCGTGCCAATGGCGCGCGACCTTCTCGTCGATCGCGACCTCGACGAAGAAGTACTTGTGCCGCACCCAGAAGTAGAACCCGAGCGCCGCGGAGGCGCCGACGAAGGCCGTGGCGGCGCGCGCGAGGCGGGCGGGCCGCCGCTCGTCGATCGACGGGGCGAGCAAGAGCGCGGCGAGGGGCACGAGCCCGACGTTGACGACGGCGGTCTCCTTGGAGAGCAGCCCGAAGGCCGTCGCGAGGAACACGGCGGGCGTGATCGCGCTCGGGTGCAGCCAGAGCGCGTAGAGCGCGAGCAGCAGCGACAGCCCGCCGAGCACGTCGGCGATGCCGACCACCCCCGTGATCGCCTCGGTGAGCACGGCGCTCGTGCAGAAGACGAACCCGGCGAGCCAGGCGAGCGCGACCCTCTTGGTCACCAGGCGCACGAGCGAGGCGAGCAGCGCGGCGTTGGTCGCGTGGAAGACGACGTCGAACCAGACGAACGCGACGTTGGACGGCGTCGTGCCGGCGATCTCGGTGGCTCCCGCGCTGTGCCGCACGAGCCACATGCCGACCCCCTGCATGACGAGGCCGATCACGGGGACGGTGATCCGATCGAGGATCGGCGTCGCCCGCTTCTTCGCCCCCTTGTCGCGGGCGGCGACGACGCGCTCGTCGTAGAGCCCGCGCGCGAGCGAGTAGAGGCCGAAGAGCAGCACGACGGCGCCGAGCACGGCGAGGGCCCAGCCCGCGACGAAGCGCCGGTCGGTGATCTGGATCTTCCAGAGCCCACGCCACAGGAAGTTCGGGATCGGCCGATAGCTGCCGATCGAGTGATCGGGCGGCAGCCCCCAGAAGTCGCGACGCAGCGCGTCCCACCAGCCGAATTTCGGGCTGCGGATGTAGGGGTTCGCGACGATCGCCTCCTGCTCGTCGAAGACCCACCCGCCGCCGAGCGAGGTCGCGGCGCTCCCCCACCACGGCCGCATGAACAGCGCCGCCGAGACGATCATGTACGCGACGAACCAGATCGAGAAGTCGGGGTCGCGAAACCAGCCGCGCACCGTGTCCGGGATGGCGCCGACGAGCTTGCTGGCCCACTTGGGGGCGTTCGCCGGCAAGACGACCGGAGGCGCTGGAGGGACCACGCGCCCCGTGGCCGGAGCCGGAGCCGGAGCCGGAGCCGTGGCCGGAGCCGGAGCCGTGGCCGGAGCCGTGGCCGGAGCCGTGGCCGGAGCCGGAGCCGGAGCCGTGGCCGGAGCAGCGGCCGGAGCGG
>JAJXTK010000156.1 GCA_021783935.1 Myxococcales bacterium
TCGACGCCACAGTTCCAGCTCAGATTGTCGTTGCTGCCGTCGCGGTTGTCCTCGCCGTTGGCCTCGTTGTGCTTGCCGTTGTAGCTGACCAGATCGTTGAGCGTGAAGCCGTCGTGGCAGGTCACGAAGTTGATGCTGCACTCCGGCCCCTTGTTCGACCGCTCGTAGAGGTCCGCGCTGCCGCACAGGCGCCAGGCGAAGCGCCCGAGCATCCCGGCGTCGCCGCGCCAGAAGCGGCGCACGTCGTCGCGGAAGCGGCCGTTCCACTCGGCCCAGCGGCGCTCGGAGAAGGCGCCGATCTGGTAGGCGCCGGCGGCGTCCCACGCCTCGGCGATGAGCTTCGCGTCGCGCAGGATCGGGTCCTCCGCGATGCGCGTGAGCAGCGGGGCGTCCGAGGCGACGCGCCCGTCGGCCTCGCGCCCGAGCACCGAGGCGAGGTCGAAGCGGAAGCCGTCGACGTGCATCTCGATGACCCAGTAGCGGAGCGCGTCGAGGATCAGATCGCGCACGATCGGGTGCGCGGCGTTGACCGTGCGGCCGGTGCCGGTGAAGTCCCGGTAGTAGCGCTTGTGATCGTCGAGCCAGTAGTAGATGGCGTTGTCGATCCCACGAAAGCCGAGCGTCGGGCCGAGCTCCGAGCCCTCCATCGTGTGGTTGAAGACGACGTCGAGGATGACCTCGAGCCCAGCGGCGTGCAGCGCGCGGACCATCTCCTTGAACTCGAGCAGCTCGGCGCCGCGATCGTGGACGCTCGCGTACGAGGCCTTGGGGGCGAAGAAGCCGATCGGGTCGTAGCCCCAGTAGTTGCGCAGGCGCTCGCCGGTGAGCGGGTTCACGCGAACGCTCTCTCCGTCGTGGAACTCCGTGATCGGCATCAGCTCGACGGCCGTGACGCCGAGCTCTCTCAGGTACGGGATCTTCTCGACGAGCCCGCGGTAGGTGCCCGGGTAGCGCACGCCGGCGTCGCGCCCGGCGGTGAAGCCGCGCACGTGGAGCTCGTAGACGACGGTCGACGTCCAGGGGTGCCGCAGCGGCTGATCGCCGCGCCAGTCGAAGTCGGCGTGGGTGACCACGCACTTGGGCGCGCTCGCCGCGTCGTCGACCTCGGAGCGCGCGAGATCGAGCAGCGCGGAGCGCGGGTCGTAGCCGGCCGCGGCGCGCAGATCGCCGCCGGGCACCATCGCGATCGCGCTGGCGTACGGATCGACCACCAGCTTGTTCGGGTTGAAGCGGTGCCCCGCCTCGGGCTGGTAGGGCCCGGCGACGCGGAAGGCGTAGAGCTGCCCAGGGCGGATCCCCGCGAGCCAGACGTGCCAGATGTCGCCGGTCTTGTTGCGACTCGAGTCGAGAATGATCGTGCGCGAGGGCATCGCGTCCTCGACCCGATCGAACAGGTCGAGTCGCACGCCGGTGCCGTTGCGGCTGAACAGCGCGAAGTTCACGCCGTCGCCGCGCGCGTGCGCGCCGAGCGGCAGCGGCGATCCCGAGCGGACCGACTGCACCTCGCAGAGCGCGAGGAGCCGCTCGAGCTCGACGAGGTCCTCTGCCCGCTCGATCACGATGCCTCGGGCGCCGCGCGATCACGCGACATGCTGGCTCGCCCCCGCCGCGCTGGGGAACGCTCGCAGCGCCGCCTCGCGCGTCTCGTGGATGTCGAAGATGCGGTGCATGCGCACCAGCTCGAACACCGAGCGCACGTGCTTCGACAGGCCGCAGAGCCTCAGCTCTCCGCCGCGCTCGTTGACCCTGCGAAGGCACGAGATGAAGGCGCCGAGGCCGGAGCTGTCGATGAAGTTGAGCCGGGCCAGATCGAACACGAGCTTGGCGTTGCCCTCGGCGAGGGGAACGGCCGCCCCCTTGAAGTCCCCGGCGTTGCCCGCGTCGAGTTCGTCGATCGGGAGCGTGACGATCGCGACGTCGCCCACGCGTTCGACGAGCAGGTCCATGACGGCGCTCCTCGGGCCTCGCGTCGAGGCTCCCGCACTCGTGCGGTGCAAGCGCCGCACCGCGCCGATCGCGAGCTCCGCCGGCCGCTGCGGCACGCTTCTTCCTAGATCCCTGCGGATCCCATGCGCAGCCCGCACTCACGCTCGCTGCGGCGACGCGTGCTCCTCACGCTGCTGCCGCTGCTGCTCGTGGTGATCGGCCTCGGCGCCGTCGGCACGGTGCTCCTCTGGCACGTCGGCGCGCTGACCGATCGGATCCTCCGCCAGAACTACCCGAACGTGGCCGCGATGGAGCGGCTCGACGACGGCCTCGAGCGCATCGACGCGTCGTTCGACGACGCGATGCGCGGGGGCACGGCGCTCGCCGAGGCGCGCTACCGCGACGGCTGGGCCGCCTACGACGACAGCCTGCGCGCCGAGCTGCGCAACCTCTCGCAGCCCGGTGAGGCAGCGATCGCCGCGCGGCTCTCGGCGCTGACCCAGCGCTATCGTCGCCAGGGAGACGCCTTCTTCGCGGGCGCAGACGAGCCGACGCGGCTGCGCCTCTACGCCGAGCCCGCGGGGCTGCTCGCGACCCACGGCGAGATCAAGGAGGCCGCGGGGGAGATCCGCCGGATGAACGAGGCCAGCTTGGTCGCGGCGGGGCGCCGGGCCGAGGGGGCCGCCAGGGCCTCGGCGCGCGGTCTCGCCGTGGGGCTCGCGCTCGCGGTGGCGCTCGGCGCGCTGACCGCGTGGCTCACGAGCCGCTCGTTGGTCCAGCCGATAAAGCAGCTCACGCGCTCGGTGCTCGAGCTCGGCGCGGGAGACCTCGAGCAGCGCGTGGACGTGCTCACCCACGACGAGCTCGGCGAGCTCGCCCACGCGTTCAACCGCATGGCCGGGCAGCTGCGCACCTCGCTCGACGCGATCGAGGTGCGCACGGGCGAGCTCCGCGACGCCGAGGCGAAGTACCGCAGCATCGTCGAGAGCGCGGTCGAAGGGATCTTCCAGAGCACGCGAGAGGGGCGCTACCTCTCCGCCAACGACGCCATGGCGCAGATGCTCGGCTACGCGTCCGGGCGCGAGCTCGTCGAGTCGATCCGCGACCTCGGCGAGCAGGTCTACGCGGATCGCGCGCAGCGCCAGCGCTTCTTGGCGGCGCTAGACCGCGACGGCGTGGTCCGCGGCTTCGAGGCAGAGTGCGTGCGCCGGGACGGCCGGCGCGTCTGGCTCCGCTTCGACGCGCGCGCGGTGCGAGACGCGCACGGAGCGCTGCGCTTCTACGAAGGGTTCGTCAGCGACGTCACCGCCCGCCTGAAGGCCGAGCAGGAGGTCACGCGCCTCGCGCACCTGCAGGCCGTGGTCGCGGATCTCGGCCAGCGCGCGCTGCAGCTCGAGGCTGGCCTCGACCTCGAGCGCGAGGCGGTGCAGCTCGTCGCGGCGGCGCTCGAGGTCGCGCACGCGGACGTGACGGAGCGGCTCGCGGACGGCTCGTTCGCCCTGCGCGCGGCGATCGGCTTCGGCGATCGGGCGCCACCGAGGATCGAGGCGACCGGGACGCAGCTCGGCTACGCGTTCGAGTCCGACCGCGCGGTGATCGTCGACGACGCGGCGCAGGAGACGCGCTTCTCGCCGCTGTCGAGGCTGCTCGGCGAGCAGCTGCGAAGCTCGCTCAGCGTGCCGATTCGCGCGGGTCGCGGCGCCTTCGGCACGCTCGACGTGCACGCTCGAGCGAGTCGCACGTTCACGAAGGACGAGGTCGACTTCGTGCAGTCCGTCGCCAACGTGCTCGGCGCCGCCATCGAGCGCCGTCGCGCCGAAGAGCGCCTCGAGCGAGTGAACCGCGCCCACCGCGCGCTCAGCGGGTGCAATCACGCCCTGGTGCGCGCGACCGACGAGCGCACGCTGATGAGCGACATCTGCCACATCATCGTGGAGGAGGCCGGCTTTCGATTCTGTTGGCTCGGCTGCGCCGAGGACGACGAGCGGAGATCGGTCGTGCCGCTCGCCTCGGCGGGGTTCGAGGAGGGCTACCTCGAGCACCTGCAGATCTCCTGGGGCGACACCGAGCGCGGGCGCGGTCCGACCGGGACCTGCATCCGCAACCACGCCGTCGTGCTCACGCGCGACATCGCGGACGACCCGAAGATGACGCTCTGGCGCGAGGAGGCTCTGCGCCGCGGCTACTCCTCGAGCCTCGCCATCCCGGTCGCCGTCAACGGCAGCGCGTGCGGCGCGCTCAACATCTACTCCGCCGACGCCGACGCGTTCGCGCCCGCCGAGGTCGCGCTGTTGACCGAGCTCGCGAGCGACCTCGCCTACGGCCTCTCGAGCCTCCGCGCGCGCCTCGAGCGCGACGGCGTGACCCTGAAGCTGCGCGATCTGAACGCGGACCTCGAGCGGCGCGTCGTCGCGCGCACCGCCGACCTCGAGGCGGCCCACGAGCGCGAGGCGCGGATCGGCGCGCGCATCCAACAGGAGCTCCTGCTCGACGAGCCGCCGCGCGACTGTCGCGGCCTGCGGCTCGCCGCGCTCACGGTCCCCTCGCAGCGCGTCGCGGGGGATTTCTATGGGTTCTTCCGGCACGAAGGGCACGACTGCCTCGACCTAATGGTCGCCGATGTCATGGGCAAGGGGGTGCCCGCGGCGCTGCTCGGCGCGGCGACCAAGAGCCACTTCCCGAGCGCGCTCTGGAGCCTGATTTCGGGCGCGAGCCCGAGCGAGCTGCCGGAGCCGCGCGAGATCGTCACGCTCGCCGACACGCAGCTCTGCCGGCGGCTGATGGAGCTCGAGAGCTTCGTCACGCTCTGCTACGCGCGCATCGACGTCGCGCGTCGGCGGCTCGACTTCGTCGACTGCGGCCACACGGGGCTGTTGCGCGTGCGCGGCGCCGCCGGGACCTGCGACGTGCTCCACGGCGACGACCTGCCGCTCGGCGTCCGCGAGGGGGAGACGTTCGGGCAGGTCTCGCTGCCGATCGAGGTCGGCGACCTGCTCGTCTTCTACTCGGACGGCGTCACCGAGGCGCGCTCCCCCGGCGGCGAGATGTTCGGCGTCGAGCGCCTGGTCGCCTGCGCGCTCGACAACCGCGATCGCGAGCCGGAGGCGTTCGTGAAGGCGGTGCGCGCGGCGGTGGTCGAGCACTCGGGGTCCGACGCGTTCGGCGACGACCTCACCTGCGTCGTCGCCAAGCTCGTCCCCCACGAGGCGCCCGTCGCGCGCGCCCTCACCGTCATCGGCAGCGCGCTCGGGGAGCTGCGCCGAGCGCGCGCGTTCGTCGAGGGCTTCTGCCGCGCGCTGCCGGGGCGCCCGTTCGGAGAAGACGGGCTCGCCGCGCTGGTGCTGGCCGTCGACGAAGCGGCGAGCAACGTGATGAAGCACGCCTATCATGGGCGCACGGATCAGCGGATCGACCTCGCGGCCGAGGCGTTCGCCGACCGGGTCGCCGTGCGCCTGCGCTACCTCGGCGGCCCCTTCGATCCGGCGCGCGTGCCGCCGCCGTCGCTCGACGGCTCGTCCGACTCCGGCTTCGGCGTCTTCCTGATCACCCAGAGCGTCGACGCCGTCCGCTACTACGAGGACGACCTGCGTCGGCGCTGCATCCGCCTCGAGAAGCTGCGAGCTTGAGGCGGCCTCCCATCGGTCGGCCCGCGAGGGGGAGCGTCCGGCGCCCCCCCTCGTGCTCCACCGCCGTTCGCAGGCTCGGCTCCGACGGCTACTGCTTGCAGATCGGCAGCGTGACGGGCTGCGTCGAGTCGACGCTCGAGGTGTCGATCACGACCGTTCCCGGCGGGTTCGCGTAGGCGACCCACACCTTGCCGTCGGGGCGGCGCACGGCGCGCAGCAGGCCGCGCGTCGGATCGGCCGCGATCGTGGAGCTCGGCAGCGTCACCTTCGCGACGTTCGAGAGCGACTTCGGCTCGACGAGCTTGACGAGATCACCGTTGGTCCCGGCGAGCCCGGCCACCCACAGCCCCCCTTCGGGCACGAAGAACGACGGCGCGCCGAGGTCGAGCAGCGAGCCGCCGACCGGATCGAGCAGCTCCTGCTCGCTCGTCGTGTCCTTGGCGTCGAAGCTCGCCATCCACACGCGGTCGCCGAGCCACACGAGCTGCCAGAGCGCGCCCGGATCGGTGAGCGAATTGGACGTGCCCCCGTTGCCGATCAGCGGCACGTGCGCGGCGCGCTTGCCGGAGTCGATGTCGAAGGTGTCACCGTAGACGTTCCAATTGGCGCGATCGCCGGGCTTCACCGGCTCGACGTCGAGCACGAAGAGCCGCTTGCCGTCGTCGCTCGCCGCCGCGTGGTATTGGCGCGTCAGGCTCTTGGACTTATCGGCGTCCTTTGTCTTGTAGTCCTCGGCGAATCCCACTCCCGCCTGCGCGGCATATTCCGGCTTGACCTTGCGGCACTCGGCGGTGTTGGCCTTGCAGACGGTCAGGTCGGCCGCGGTCGAGGCGACCGTGTAGGTCGTCTTGCGGTCGGAGGGGGCCGCGTACACGCCGCGGTGCTTGCCGGGCTCGCCGGCAGGGCGCGTCCAGGTCGACGACGCCGAGGGCTGGCCGGTGCCCGGATCGACGGTGAGGCACGGGATGTTCGCTTGGTCTCGGCCGCCGTAGCACACGAGCAGGCCCGCCGTGGTCGGCTCGACGTGGGCGAGCGTCGCGTCCTTCACGGACGTCGGCAGACACGGCCCCTGCGGCTCGGCCGACGCGACCGAGGCTGCGCTCGACGCGGACGACGCGGGCGCGGCGGCCGGGGGCTGCGAGCCGCCGCACCCGGTGGGCGCGAGCGTCGCGAGGGCGAGGGCGGAGACGGAGATGGCAACGATGGAAGTGGGGTGCATGGACACACGAGACTCCTAATCCCGCCCATCGGGGGCAACAATCGGCGTGTGCGGCGGGCGGCGCGACAAGAAGCCGTAAATGCACGTCTCCCACGCAAAACCGGCAGAGCGCGCGCTCGCGTCCGGCGCGAAAGGGAAGCGCGAGCGTCCGCCGCGGATTCCGCGGGAGAGCGATCGGCCCGCTGCGCCGAGCGCGCCAGCCGTCTGAGGGGCGAGGCGGTTGTTCTGGCGCCAGAACGGAGGGTAAGTCGGCGGAAATCATTCATGAAATGAGCGCCTGGGCGAGGCCCGCACGAAATCACCCGAGGGCTCGAGGTCCTCGCCTGCCCGCGCTGCCAACGCCAAGCTCGAGAGCCCCCGGCAAGGGCGATTCGCTCGAGATCCGTGCCTGCGAGGTCGGCGATTGCGAATGCCAGTGAGCGACGATCACTGGATGGAGCTGAGCGCGCGCTTGGTCCAGCGCGGACTGACCGCGCTCGCGAGCGCCGTCTGACCCGGGATCCAGAACGGCACCTCGCTCGGGTCCAGCGCGCCGCTCGCGGCCTTCTTGAGGTCGATCGCGGTGACCCACATGTTCTTGCAGAGGGAACGCCCCTGCGGGATGCACGCCGGCGGGAGCGCGACCCCCTTGGCCATGCGGTGCCCGTACGGGCGCTCGCTCGAGAAGGCGACCCACGCGTAGTCGCTCCCCATCGTCGGCGCCCACTGCGGCCACGTGCTGTTGCTGTTCGGCGGGCCGCTCGCGGTCGACAGCTCGATCACCACGCCGTCGGAGCGGCGGACGATCGCGAGGCGACCGGTGCCGTTCACCGGATCGGTCTGCAGGCGGATAGGCCACCAGCCGTCGGAGCGCGTGAAGGCGACGAACGCATCGTCGGGCGAGAGCTGCGGGAGCACGTCGGTCTCGGCGGCGTCGAACGGCGCCGCGGGGGCCCTCACGAGCTGCTTCGGCGCCCCGAGCACGAACTGCTTCGCCGTCGGATCCCAGGTGACCGAGGCTTGGACGATCGAGGAGGCGACCGCGTCGTCGCCGAGGTCGCGTACGTAGGCCTTCTGCAGGATCTCCGTCGGGTCCGGATTGGCCGCCTCGCTGTCGTAGGCGGTGAAGACGACGACGCCGTTGCCGGACCAGTCGGGCTGCAGGAGATCGCGCCCGATGCCCGCCGGGAACGACGAGAGCCAGCTCGCCGCGTTCGACGGGATCTCGGCGCCGGTCTCGGGGTCGATGAAGGCGAGGCGGACGTGCCCGGCGGTGTTCTGCGCGTTGGTGTCGGCCTTCGTGACGAGCAGCGCGGGGGGCGCGGCCGTCTCGTCCGGGTTGAACGCGCCGTACGTCCACTTGTACCCCGGCGTGACCTTCGTGCCCGGCTCGATGGTCGCGACGAACGAGGTCTTGTCCGCGGAGGCCTTCAGCGTGCCCAGCCCGAAGCTGCCCGACGTGTACGCGAACCGAGTGCCGTCGCGCGAGACGGTGTGGCAGGCGACGCACGTGGTGGGGCTCCCCGGGGCGTACGCGCTGCCCGTCACGGGCAGCAGCGTCAGCTTGCCGGAGGCGATGTTGAGGACCTTCATCGAGCCGCTGCTCGACTCCCAGAAGAACACCGCGCTGTCGTCGATGCGATCGCGTGCGACGGTGACGTCGACCTTGCCCGAGACGTGGAGGCCCGTCGCGCCGAGCCCCTCTACGACGTGCGAGATCGAGCCGCCCGCGGCGCTCGCGAGCACGAGCTTCCAGGCGTCGGGCGCGACGAGCTGCTCGCGCGCAGCCGTGTAGAACGCCACGTCGAGCGCCGACGAGGTGAGCCGCAGGCGGTAGAGCGTGCTGTCGCCGCCGACCGTCCACTGCGCCTCCATGGGTGGCAGGTTCGCGGGGATGACGGCGCCGTCGAGCGGGTACTCGATGCTCGGCTGCGCGCTCGGGGTCGGATCGACCGTCGCAGCCTCGAACGCCGTCTTCTTCGAAGGATCGACCCCCGTCGCGAACACGTCGCCGACGAGCTTCACGTGCAGCGTCGCCGTGGCGGAGGCGCCGTCGGCCGACACCGTGTACGTAGCCACGCCGCCGTGCGCGACGCCGGAGATCGTCCCGGCAGAGAGCGTCGCGATCGTCGGATCGTCGATCGAGACCGCCGCCGATGCCGTGACGTCGACCTCCGCGGCGCCTCCCGACCTCTCGAACACGTGGTAGCTGCCCGTCGGGGGCGTGCTCCCGAGCGCCATCGTGAGCGCGACGTCGGGCGGGTCGACCCGAAGCGTGACCGAGGGGGCGACGTCTTGCGGCGCGCCGTCGGCGCTCGTCGAGGCGTCGATCGCGCCCGCCACGGAGCTCCCCGAAGAGCAGCCTAGGAGCGCACCGATGGCGAGGGCGAGACGGAGCACGCGAGGCGTCGATGTGCGCATTCGCCCAGGCTAACCGAACCCCGTGCTCGGCACACCGAACGGGCGAGCGCGGCGCCCGCGGACGATCGGCCGCGGCGCGCATCCCCGCGGGGCTCCGCAGGCACGAGGCTGCGCGCGAGACGAACGCGTTCCAGTCGGTCCTGCTGCGGCGCCGGATCCTCTTCGGCGCCTCGAAGCACCAGGCTCGCGAAGGGCGCCGGGAAAGACCGATTGGCGGGGTCGTTCCGCGCGGAGCCCCCACGCGACCGCCGTCTCTCCTCTCCTCCCTGTTACCTCTCTCGGACACGCGTATCCTGCGCGGCCACGTCGGTAGGCCCGGAGAGCACGCCTGAGATGAACTAGCTCGCGAATAGGGGTTCGGTCGCCCCGAAGGTGATCGGCTTCTTCGTGGTGCTGGCGGCCGGCATCGGCGGCTTGTTGTGGTTCACCGACAAGCGCGATCAGCAAGAGCGTCGCGAGGCGGTGAACGTGGCGTGGGGGCGCCTGTCGACGTGCGTCGTGGGCGAGCCGCTCGGCAAGGGCGAGAAGGCGAGCGTGCGCTACCGGCGAATCCAGGTGGCGGTCGCGGAGGAGGACTCCTCGCGCTCCCCGCGACGCTCGCTGCTCGCTCGCACCACGGTTCCGCCGACGACGCTCAGCGCGGCGTCGACGAAGATCGCGAGGTCTCCCTGGTTCCTGGAGAACCCTTGCCTACATGCCGCCTTCTCAGACCCCGGGGAGACCGCCGCGCCAGGCCATCGGGCTTCGCCCTTCTCGTGCGCGCGACGATGTTGCCTTCCGCATTTCCTACGACGTCGGCTCTCCCGGCGACTTGATTTCGAGGCTCCATCACGCGGCCTGCATGCTCGCTGTCTACGCTTCGCAGCGGCCGTCGCCGGACGCCACGCAAGACTCGCTTCCGGCTGGTGGCCCACCTTCGCCGGGCGGGATTCGTACCCGCAGGGTTCCAACGTGAGGTTTCGGTCTTGGCTACTTCATGGCGTCCGCCTCACCCTGGCTTTCCCTGGCGCACAGGAAGTGCAAGCCGTCCCCCACGGATTCCAGTGGTCGAGTTGACATGACGTAGCAAGCACGCAGTTCGACGAGGACGGACGCGGGGTCTCTCTGAGCATACGCCGCGCTGCTTGCACGAGGAGGCGACGAGGCGGTCCTGCCGGCACGCGGCGCAATGGACTCGAAGAAACCCGCGCTCGAGGATCCCGCAGTCGAGGTATCCCGCGAACGCGCTTGCGAGGTACTTCGGCAACGGTCGCGCGTAGCGCTCGGAGGCGCGATCGAGGAAGGCCGGCAGGTGCTCGCGGACGATGGCGTAGAGGAGCGTCGTCTCGGGGCGGTGGCGCTGGTGGGGCGGCGGCGCGCGGGGCACGCGCCGAGCGTGGCGAGCGGCGTGCCGCGCGCGATCGACGGAGATTCTCGAGCGATCGAGACGCCCGGCATCGGCGGCGCCGGCGGAGCGCCGCCGAATGGGGGGCCGTGGCCGGAGCCGGTGCCGTGGCCGGTGCCGTGGCCGGTGCCGGAGCCGGTGCCGACGCCGCTGCCGATGCCGCAACCGACGCCGCTGCCGACGCCGCTGCCGCTGCCGCCGCCGTCCTCGACTCGCAGGCGCCTGCGCGTCCAGTCGCAGGCGCCTGCGAGTCCGCGACCAGCTACGCCAGCCGCGACAGCATCGCG
>JAJXTK010000157.1 GCA_021783935.1 Myxococcales bacterium
CCCGCGCGCGCCCCGCGCGCCCGACCCGACCCCGCACGCGGCGGCGAGGCGCGACACCGCCGACCTCGAGAGGCAACACACCGCCGAGCCCGCCGCGGCGCCCGTCGCGCGGGTGGTCGACTTCGCGAACGCCGCCCGCGAGTCGCGCGACGCCCCCACGACGCACCGCGGGCCGCCCCCCGCCCCCTCGCGACCGCCGATCGCGCCGAAGCCCCCCCCCTACGGCTCGCTCACGCGCGTGCTCGAGCGGCTCGACGAGGTCCAAACGCGCGAGGAGCTGCTCGCCGCGCTCCTCGATGGGCTCGGCTCCTTCGCGAGCGCCGCCGCCGTGTTCGCCGCGCGTCGCAAGCTGTTCACCGGGATCGCGTCGAGGGGCATCGACGCGGCGCGCTTTCGCGGCCTGTCGATCACCGAGGCGGGGGCCGTCGCCGCGTCGATCGAGCTCGGCGAGCGCGTCGGCGTGCCGCGCGGCGCCGCGGACGGGCCCTTGCTCGCCGCGCTGGAGCTCACCGGCGCGCCGCCGACCGAGCTGGTGCTCAGGCCGGTGTTCGTCGCCGGCAAGACCGCGATGCTCCTCGCGGCGTGGGGCGTCGGCGACCTGCACGAAGGGGCGCGGCGCGCCCGCGTGCTCGCGACCTCGGCGAGCGCTGCGCTCGAGCGGCTGGTCGGCAAGGGGCGCTGAGGGCCCCGGCTCACATCCCGCGGCGCGCCTTGGTCAGATCGACCTGATCGAGCGCCATGCGGATGAGCGCGCTGCGGCTCGCCTTGGTGAGGCCGCGCTCCTTCAGCTGCCCGACCATCGCGTCGAGGCGCGCGAGGTCGTCGTTGTACATGGAGATGCAGATCACCTTGTAGTGCGAGGGCTTCTGCGTCTCCTCGGCGGCCGCGCCGCCCGGCAGCGATCGCAGGCGCGGGCGCTCGTTGGGGGCGTAGAAGCTCCCCGAGAGGACCTCGCGGACCTCCTCGCCATCCCCGAAGAGCTCGTTCGTCGCGCGTCGCATGGTCATGACTCCTCCCTCGGCGCTCCCGCCACTCACCCCGCCAGCGCCTCGGCGATGCGCGGCCTGCCCGGGGCGACCTTCGCCTCCGCGGCCTCGCCCCCCTGCTCCTCGTCGATGCCGCGCCAGAGCTGCTCGACGACCGCGTCGTAGTCGCGCGCGGCGTTCGAGTCCTCGGCCCACTCGAAGATCGTCTTCGCGTAGGCGGGCGCCTCCTTGATCTTCGCCGTCGCGCGGATCGGCGTGAGGCAGCGCGCGCCGAAGTGATCGCGCAGCGTCGAGAGCGAGTCCTGGCAGATCTTCGCGCGCGCGTCGTACATCGTCGGGATGACCCCCGCGATGCGCACCGGGTGGTGCAAGAGCTGGTTGACGTTCTTCACCGTCTTGAGCACCTGCCGCACGCCGACCAGCGACAGGTAGTCGCACGCGACCGGCACCAGGATCGCGTCGGCGAACACCAGCGCGTTCTGGTTCATCAGCGACAGCGACGGGCTGCAGTCGAGGATCACCACGTCCCAGCTCTGCGCGGTCGACGAGAGCCGATCGCGCAGCACGCGATCGCGCTCGCGCCGTCCGGCGAGGTAGAGCTCCGCGGCGGCGAGGGTCTCGTTGCTCGCGATGACGTCGAGGTTGGTGCGCACCGGCTGGGCGACGGCGGCCGGGGCGATCCCCATGACCAGCACGTGATAGAGCGATTTCTCGCTCTTCATGCCGAGCGAGGCGGCGACGTTCCCCTGCGCGTCGGTGTCGACCAGCAGCACGCGCTTGCCGCGCGAGGCGAGCGCCGCCGCGAGGCTCACCGCGGTGGTCGTCTTGCCGGTGCCCCCCTTGTGGTTGAAGACCGCGATGCGGCGCGGGATCCGGTCGTCCGAGGGGCGCGCGCGGGGATCGACCGGGCGCGGAGGCTCGGCGTTCTCGGCCATCGCCGCGATCGCCGACGTCTCCTCTGCCGACGGCGCGTAGGCGTCGAGCAGCCGCGCCCCTTGGGCCTCGGCGAGGATCTGCTGCCGGCACTCGGGGCCGCACGCGTGCTTGCGCGCGCCGCGCACCGCGACGACCTGCGAGACGAGCTCCACGTCGAAGCGCTTGCCGCACGCGTCGCAGCTGACGGCGCTGCCGCTACCGGTCCGACCGGCCTCCTGGCAGCCGCGCGAGCAGTAGAACGCGAAGCCTCCGTCGCGCTCCTCCATCTGCCATCGCAGCTGGACCTCGAACGACTTCTTGCAGACGGTGCAGGTCTCGGTCATCGCGGCCATCGGGCTCTCCTACGAAGGAGGGACCGTCCTGCGGTCCCTGCCGGCGGTGAGTCGGAAACCCGGTCGGTCGATGCGCGCTCGTCCGCCGGGCAGCTGGGTGGCTATCGGAGGCGTCGACCGTCGGCCAAGAAATGTGCGCGGGGCCCCCTGGCAGGCCGTCGAGCTACGGCCTGCCGAAGCCGCGATCGTCCCCAGGCTCTGGCCGATCGCGCGGGAAATCGCCGGATGACACGTGGAGAGGATCGGCCGGTCTCCGAGAAAACCCACGACCTGCTCGGGCGGGGAATGCGCGTCGAGGTGAGCGGGTTTCCGCGTCGCCGCCCGGTCCGCGGGGCAAAATCTCCCCCGGATCTGCGGATTTTCCCGTTGACGAATCGCAGCAGGCGCTTAGCATGCGCCCGCCGCGGGCCCCGCTGTCGAGAAGGGGGGCGAGCGCGCAGGGGGTCCCCTCCCCGCGCACAGCGCGGCTGGCCGGCGCGAGCGGCGAGCACCCCGGCAACGACGCCCTACGCATCGTCGAATTCACGAACACCCAGGAGAACGGCCGAGCATGGCGACCGACGTGATGATTCACACGAAGGATCTGACGAAGCGCTACGAGAATTTCGTGGCGGTCGATCGCATCTCCTTCGACGTCCACCGCGGCGAGGTCGTCGGCTTCCTCGGGCCCAACGGCGCCGGCAAGTCGACCACCATGCGCATCCTGACGTGCTTCATCTCCGCGACCGACGGCGTCGCGAAGGTGCACGGCTTCGACTGCTTCGACGAGCCCCTCGAGGTGCGGCGCGTGATCGGCTACCTGCCGCAGCGCGCGCCGCTCTACCCCGAGATGACGGTGCACGAGTACCTCGACTTCTGCGCCGATCTTCGGCAGCTGCCCGTCGGCGAGTCGCGCAAGAAGTCGGTTCGTCGCGTGGTCGAGGTCTGCGGGCTCAACTCCTTCTATCAGAAGGAGATTCGCTCGCTCTCGCACGGTCAGCGTCAGCGCGTCGGCCTCGGCCAGGCGCTCCTGCACGACCCGCCCGTCATGATCCTCGACGAGCCGACCGCCGACCTCGACCCCAACGAGAAGCGCGAGTTCCTCACCTACCTGCGCGACATCGGCTCGAACCGCACCGTCATCCTCTCGACGCACAACATCTCCGAGGTCGAGTACGCGTGCAGCCGCACGCTCATCATCGCGAACCGCGACGGCAAGGGGGGGCGCATCGTCGCCGACGGCCCCGTCGAAGCGATCCGCGCGCAAGGGGGCACGGTCCGCTACCAGATCGCCGTCGGCGCGGGCGACTCGGGCAAGCTCCCCTCGGGGCGCGAGCTGCGCACCACGCTCGGCGAGATCCGCGGCGCCGATCGCGTCACCGAGCTCGCGGCCCCGGACGCCAAGAGCGTGAAGGTCGAGGTCGTCGGCGCGAAGGACGCCGACATCCGCGGCGAGCTGCGCCGCGCGGTCGCCGACAAGTCGTGGGAGCTGCTCGAGCTCGGGCGCGAGCTCCCCTCGCTCGAGGACGTCTTCCGCGAGCTGACCCTCGCCGAGGATCGCCGCGACCGCCTCCCCGCCGCCGCAGCCGCCGAGTGAACTTCCGCAATTTCGAGCACTTCAGGCACGACCCATGAACAGCACTCTGACCATCACGCGTCGCGAGTTCCGGTCGAACTTCGACAGCCCCATCGCGTACGTCGTCATCGCGCTCAGCCTGCTCTTCGTCGGCTGGCTCTTCTTCAGCCAGTTCTGGACGGTGAACCGCGCGACGGTGGCCCCGCTCTTCTATTACCTGCCGTGGGCGTTCGTCTTCCCGATCATCCCCGCGATCACGATGCGGCTCTTCGCCGAGGAGAAGCGCACCGGCACCATCGAGCTGCTCATCACGATGCCGGTGCGCGACCGCGACATCGTGCTCGGGAAGTTCTTCGCGACGCTCGGCCTCATCGCCGTGCTGCTGGTCCTCACGCTGACCTACCCGTACACGATCTCGCGGATCGGCAACCTCGACCTCGGGCCAGTGTGGGTCGGCTACGTCGGCCTGCTCCTCGAGGCGGCCGCCGGCATCGCGATCGGCCTCTTCTTCTCGAGCCTGACCGAGAACCAGATCGTCGCCTTCTTCCTGACGCTCTGCTCGCTCTTCGGCCTCTGGGCCGTGGGCTTCCTGAGCAGCGACACCAACGGCCCGCTCGGCAACATCATCTCGTTCGTCAGCTTCGAGCGCCGGCTGTCCCCCTTCTCGCGCGGGCTCTTCGACGTCCGCAACGCGATCTACTTCCTGTCGGTGACCGCCTTCTTCCTGCTCGCCACGATGCGCTCGCTCGAGAGCCGCAAGTGGAAGTGAGCGCCGGCAGGCCCGTCCCGACCCACTCTTTTTGACTCCCAGGAATTCCAGGAACATGGCCGAAGATCCGAAGGACAAGGGCGCGAACGAGGGCGAGGGCGAGACCTCGAAGCCGGCGGCGAAGAGCCCCGGCGACGACCAGTCGGTGACGCGCATCGAGCGCCCCCGCCGCGCGAGCGATCACCCCGAGGGGGGCGCCGCCAAGCTCGACGCCGAAGAGGAGGACAAGCCCGCCGACAAGCGCGCCTCCACGCCGGCGCCGAAGAAGGCCGCCGCGTCGGAGGAGAAGCCGAGCGCGAAGAGGGGGAGCGACTCCGAGGGGCCGCGCGTCAAGCGCCCGGCGTCGGCGTCGGCCGCGGCGACCGCGAAGGTGCAGGAGGACACGCGCAAGGCGCGCGCGGCCGGCGAGAGCGGCGGCCTCATGCTCGTCGCGGCCGGCGTGCTGGTCCTCGGCAACATGGCGCTCAGCAACGTCGTGGTCCGCTACGACGCGACGCGCGACGAGAAGTGGACCCTCTCGAAGAAGGGCACCACGCACCTGCTCTCGACGCTGACCAAGGACCTGAAGATCAAGGTCTACGCCCCCGAGGGGCTCGCCACGATCGACGCCTTCGTGCGCGACCTGCGCGACATGCTCGAGGAGTACAAGCGCTTCGGGCACGGCAAGGTCAGCTACGAGATCGTCCACCTCGACGCGCTCGAGGGGGAGCAGAAGAAGAAGGCCGAGGACGAGGCCGCCGAGGCGGGGCTCAAGAAGCAGGTGCTCGGCGAGGCCAAGGGGGGCGCCGGCGCGAAGCAGGCGTCGATCGGCGAGGGCTACCTCGGCATGGTCATGACCTACGGCGGCGAGCGCGTGACGCTGGAGCCGCCGGAGTTCGACGAGCACAACGCGCAGGGGCTCGAGTTCTTCATCTCGAACAAGATCCGCGAGCTGCGCGACAAGGAAGACAAGATCGAGCACAAGATCGGCTTCCTCCAGGGGCACAAAGAGGCTGGCTACCAGGAGCTGTCGCAGATCTTCTCGCGCTACTTCCCGTACTACCGGCTCGAGGCGGTCGACCTCGCCAAGGGCGAGAAGGCGGTCGACGAGAAGCTCGACGGCCTGATCATCGGGCAGCCGGACGACGAGGTCTCGAGCAAGGAGCTGCGCCGGATCGACCAGTTCCTGATGCGCGGCAAGACGGTCGCGGTCTTCGCGAACAACGTCCACATCAAGAGCGGCGACCCGTCGATGACGGCGACCTTCTCGGCCGAGGGGCTCGACAAGCTGCTCTCGGGCTACGGCGTCGACTACAAGCCCGAGCTGCTCGTCGACCGCGCGCAGTTCTGGACGCCGATCCTGGTGATCCAGCGCAGCGGCATCGGCATCCCGCTCGAGCCCTACCCCGGCGTGTTCACGGCCGACGCCTCGCGCGGGTCGCTCACCTTCGACACGACCTTCCCGCCGTTCTTCCGCCTCTCGCAGATGGCGGTCCCGTTCCCGACCGAGGTCACGGTCGATCAGGCGCGCGCGGGCGGCGGGGCGGTGCAGGTCAAGGCGGTCATCAAGACCACCGCGAACATCGCGGAGATCCCGGGCACGAGCCTGTCGCTGAACCCGGATCGCTTCGGCCAGGGGACCACCGGCGTGAAGCAGGAGAAGCGTCAGGCGAACATCGGCGTCATGCTCGAGGGGCCGATCAAGAGCGCCTTCCCGGGCGGCGGCGAGGGGGTCGACGGCGTGCCGGCGAACGCGCCGGCGGGCACGCGCCTCTTGGTGGTCTCGACGGGCGCCTTCTTCGGCAACGTCTTCCAGGAGGCCGGCAAGTCGCCGTTCGCCGGGCAGATCCCGGGGATGGACCCGAACATGGGCGCCGACGAGGGGCTCATGCGCTACGCGATGGCCTACAACCAGGTCGGCCGTCTGCCGTCGATCTTCGTCGCCAAGCAGACCTGCGACTGGATCACCAACGAGACCGATCTGCTCGCCACCGCGGTGAAGCTCCAGCAGGACCCGGAGATCACCTACAAGACGCCGGCCCCGACCCCCGAAGGGGACGAGAAGATCGACAGCGAGAGCTTCCAGAAGAAGCGGCAGGCGTGGACCGAGGCGATCCGCAGCGAGCAGACGTGGACCAAGTGGGCGAACATGCTCGGCGGCTCGACGCTGATCCTGCTGCTCGGCCTCTTCCGCTGGTGGCGGCGCAACAGCATCCGGGCGTCCGTGAAGATCTGAACCTCACCCCCCAAACCCCCTCTCCCTGAAGGGAGAGGGGGGGCACGAGACTGGAACTATGGCGACTGGCTCCTCGAAGATGACGCAGATCTACGTCGGCCTCGGCCTCATGGCCGCGCTCGGCGGGTTCTATTACATGCAGCGCAAGCAGGAGAAGGCGACGACGAACACGTCGGAGACGACCGCCTCCTCGACGTCGATGCCCCAGCTGAAGGTCGTGCCCGACGAGGTCGACCGCATCGTCCTCAAGGCCAAGGACAAGCCCGAGGTGGTGCTCGAGAAGAAGGGGGCCGACTGGCAGATGGCCAAGCCGGTCGCCGGCGCGAAGGTCGTGAAGTCGACCGTCGAGGAGGTCCTCAATGGCCTCAAGGCGATGTCCTTCAAGGACTCGATCGCCAAGGGGCAGGACAAGTTCGCGGGCTACGACCTGGTCGACGGCAAGGGGATCCACGTCACGCTCTCGAAGGGGGGCACGGCGGTGGCCGACGTCTGGTTCGGGTCGAGCGCCGGGCGCGGCCAGCTCGCGCGCATCGCGAACGACGACGACGTCTACCTGGTCGGCGGGGCGTTCGCGTACACGTTCGACAAGGCGCCGAAGGACTTCCGCGACAAGAAGGTCTGGGAGCTCGCCAAGGACAACGTCGTCAGCGTCGAGCTGAAGGATCAGAAGGGGACGTTCGTGTTCGCGAAGGCGGCCCCCACGGCGGCCGACGCGGGCGCGGCGGAGACGGGCGCGGCGGACGCGGCGGCCCACGACGCGGGGGCCTCCGCGAGCTGGTCGGGGACGTTCGACGGCGCGCCGATCGCGGGGCTCGAGGCGAACAAGGTCGACGACCTCGTGAACGCCTTCGCGATGGGGGGCACGCTCAACGCGGACGACTTCGGCGACGGCAAGTCGGACGCGGAGACGGGGCTCGGCGGCCCCGAGGCCACGACGATCACCTTCCACCTCAAGGACGGCGGCGTGGCGGTGATGACGCTCGGCAAGGCCGATGGGAGCTCACGCTTCGCCCGGAAGATGGGCGACGAGACGATCTTCGTGCTCGGCGCAGGACCGGCGACGTGGGCCGAGGTGGGGCTCGACAAGTTCGCGGCGGCGCCTGCCGGCGATGCCGGGGTCGACGGCGGGGCTGCGGACGCGGGGAAGAAGTAGCGCGCAGCGGGACGCTGGCCTCCGCAAAACCTGGCACGCCCAGCGTCCCGCGCGTACCGTCTACTGTTCCCGTGGCCGAGGAGACGAAGACGTGCACGACGTGCGGGCGGCGCTTCGCCGACGACGCGCTCTTCTGCCCGAAGGACGGCACGGCACTGGTGCCGATCGCGGCGGGCAAGGGGAAGGACTCGTTCCTCGGGCGCGAGATCCTCGGCCACATCGAGATCCGGTCGCTCATCGGCGCGGGGGCGATGGGGCGCGTCTACCGCGCCTACCAGAAGGGGATCGACCGCGACGTCGCGGTGAAGATCCTCCACCGCGACCTCGCGCAGAACCCGGATCTCGTCGCGCGCTTCCTGCGTGAGGCGAAGGTCGCCTCGCGGCTGCAGCACCCGAACGTCGTGTCGGTGATGCTCGCCGGGCAGCTCGACGATGGGACGATGTACCTGGTCATGGAGTTCCTCGACGGGATCTCCCTGCACTCGGCGCTGATGGCCGCCGGCGGGCAGCTGCCGGTGGCGCGCGCGCTGCACGTCGCGCTGCAGATCTGCGACGCCGTCGGCGAGGCGCACCACGCGGGGGTCGTGCACCGCGACGTCAAGCCCGAGAACGTCATGCTCGTGCAGCGGGGCGACGACCCCGACTTCGCCAAGGTGCTCGATTTCGGGATCGCGCGCCTCGCCGGCAAGGACGGCCACCGCACCCACCTCGAGACGCAGGCCGGGCTGGTCTTCGGCACGGCGCGCTATCTGTCGCCCGAGGGGGCGCGCGGCGAGCCGGTCGGTCCGCCGAGCGACGTCTACGCGCTCGCGACGCTCGCCTACCAGTGCCTCGCGGGGCGCACGCCGTTCGAGCACGACTCGTCGGTCTCGCTGCTCGTCGCGCAGATCCACGACCCGCCGCCGCCGCTGCGTACGCTGCCGCGCGCGCAGCACGTCCACCCGGCGATCGAGGCGGCGATCATGAAGAACCTCGCCAAGAGCGCGGCCGAGCGCGACGCCGACGGCCACGCCTTCGGGCGGGCGCTCTTCGAGGCGGCCGAGGCGGCCGGCTACGACGCGAACGAGCTGCTGCAGCGCCCTGCCCTCGCGCGGCCGCGGCGCCTGTCGTCGCCGGGGCAGCTGCCGGCCAGCGGGCTCGAGCTCGATCGAGCCGCGCCGCCCCCCTCGCAGGTGCAGATCGTGATGCCCTCGCCGCACGCGCCGATCGTGACGCCGCTGCCGCCGCTGGCGACGGCGCCGACCCCCGCCGCGCCGCCCGTCTATCACCCGTCCTACAGCGGCCGCCCGCCGCTCGTCGGCAGCCCGGCCGCGCCCGCCGATCGACCGAACGTCGCGCAGACGCTCGACGATCACGAGCTCGACGCCGCGCGCGTCGCGGTCGTCGGCGCCGGCCAAGGGCAGCCGGTCGGCCGCGTGCCTGCGCTCGCGAGCACGATCGCGACGCCGCCGCCGTTCGTGCCGCCGAGGCCCCCCGCGCCGATGACGCCGAAGCCCCCCGCGCCGGGCGACTCGATGCTCGGCACCTCGACCCCATCGGCGGACGAGACGCTGACCCCGGCGGGCGTCCCACGCCGCGGGCGTCTCGCCGTGCTCTTCGCGGTGCTCGCCCTCGGCGCCCTGACCGCCGCGGGCGTCGGCGCCTACCGCGCCGGGCTGTTCCGGGACAAGACGTCCGCCGCGACCGCGAAGCAGGCCGAGATCGATCAGCTCCTCGTGCGCGCCCAGGCCGCGCTCGACGCGCGGCGCTGGGACTCGCCCCCCGGCGACAACGTGCTCGATCTCACCAACCAGCTGATCCAGAAGGCGCCGAGCGAGACGCGGACGTTCCAGATCCGCAACGCCGCCTCCGATCGCATCGTGCGCGAGGCGCTCGAGGCCAAGGCGAAGAAGGACCTGCCCAACGCGCTGAAGCTCCTGCAGCTCGCGCAGAAGCTCTCGACCCCCGACATGGGGCTCGAGCAGGAGATCGAGGACGTCGAGGCCGAGATCGCCGAGGACCCCGCGCTCGTCGGCATCCTCGGCGACGCCGGCGGGCTCGCCTCGCGCTTCTCCGTCACGGTCAAGATGGGCGACGGCAAGGAGGACGCGACGGTCGACGACGCCGAGACGCTCGTCGCGACGATCGCCGACGGCCCCGCCGACGGAACGCACCTGCCGACGACGGTCGACGCGCACGCGCACTTCCTCGTGAGCGGCCCAGGGCTCGCGAAGCCGGTCGAGGTCGCCGCCAAGGGCGAGAGCCCCACGCGCTACTCGGCGAGCTACGCGTTCAAGCAGCCCGGGCAGTTCAACATCCACTTCTTCGCGCGCCCCGACGGATTCCCCCTGCGCTACGAGTCGACGGTGAAGGTCGTCCCGCGTCCCGCCGGCCCGTGGGCGCCGCCGAGGCCGAAGCCCACCGTGACGACGACCCCGATGCCGACGCTCACGACGACGCCCGTGCCGACGTGGGCGCCAATGCCGACGAGCGCGCCGACCTCGCCGGGGACGGTGATCCTGACGCCGGATCCTGGGCCGATGCCGATCGGTGGCGGTGGTGGTGGGGTAACGCCGCTGCCGCCGCCGCGGTGAGATCATCCCAGCGCGTGTGTGAAGACCTCACCCCCCCGGCCCCCCTCTCCCTCGCAGGGAGAGGGGGGAGCGCAGGGATGGGAGCTCGCGTTCTCGCTCCCCTCTCCCGAGGAGGGAGAGGGGCTGGGGGTGAGGTTCTCTGCCGGGTACGATGACGTCCATGCCCGCCCTCCCCTCGCGCAGCCCCTCGCACGTGGGCATTCGCTACGAGGTGCCTCGGTCGCGGCCGGACTGGACGCTCCC
>JAJXTK010000158.1 GCA_021783935.1 Myxococcales bacterium
TCCGAGCGCGTGAAGCACATTCGCGGAATCGTCCGCGAGTTCATGGCCAAGGAGGTCTTGCCGCTCGAGCCCGAGCTGCGGAGCCAGAGCTTCCCCGCGCTGTTGCCGAAGCTGCGCGAGGCGCGCGCGCGCGCGAAGCAGACCGGCCTCTTCGCCGCGCACATCCCGGAAGCGCTCGGCGGCGGCGGGCTCTCGCTCACCGAATTCGCGCACATGAGCGAGGAGCTCGGTCGAAGCCCCATCGGTCACTACGTCTTCAACGTGCAGGCGCCCGACGTCGGCAACATGGAGATCCTGATCGAGCACGGCACCGACGAGCAGAAGGCGCGCTGGCTCGAGCCGCTCGTGCGCGGGGAGATCCGCAGCTGCTTCACGATGACCGAGCCCGAGTTCGCGGGGAGCAATCCGGTCTGGATGGGGACGAGCGCGAAGAAGGACGGCGGCGACTACGTCATCGACGGCCACAAGTGGTTCGCCTCCGCGGCCGACGGCGCGGCGTTCGCGATCTGCATGGCGGTCACCGAGCCGCAGGCGGAGGCCTACGCGCGCGCGAGCATGATCATCGTGCCGACCGACACGCCCGGCTTCGAGCGCGTCGCGAACCTGTCGATCATGGGGCACCGCGGCGGCGACTGGGCGACCCACTGCGAGATCAGCTACCAGCACTGCCGCGTGCCGCAGGCGAACCTCCTCGGCGGCGAGGGCATGGGCTTCCTCATCGCGCAGCACCGGCTCGGCCCCGGCCGCATCCACCACACGATGCGCTGGATCGGCATCTGCGAGCGCGCGCTCGACATCATGTGCCGCCACGCCGCCACGCGCGAGCTCGCCCCCGGCAAGCCGCTCGGCACGCGACAGATGGTGCAGCAGTGGATCGCCGAGAGCCGCGCAGAGATCCACGGGGCGCGGCTCATGGTGCTGCACGCCGCCTGGAAGATCGAGCGCGAGGGGGCGTCGGCGGCGCGCGAGGAGATCTCGCTCATCAAGTTCACCGTCGCGCGCACCATGCAGCGCGTGCTCGACCGCGCCATCCAGTCGCTCGGCGCGCTCGGCATGACCGACGACACCCCCCTCGCCTTCTGGTGGGCGCACGAGCGCGCGGCGCGCATCTACGACGGCGCCGACGAGGTGCACATCGAGAGCGTCGCCAAGCGCATCCTGCGCGGCTACGGGATCAAGCCGGGCTGAGCGAAGCGGGGCGCGGCGCCTTCGACGTCCGCGCCCCTGAGTAGCCCCTCAGCGCGCGACCTTCACTTGCACAAGGAGGCCTGGCTGGTCATGCAAGTGCCGTTGACGCAGGCCGCGCCGATCATGCACCGCGGCCCGTTGGTGGCGTCGCACGCCTGGCCGTCGGCGGCCACCGTGTCGCAGGTGCCGCTCGTGCTCCCGGTCGGGGTCTTACACGTCGCGCCCCCGAAGCAGAGGACATAGCTCGAGCCGGTGAGCCCGCAGGGCTGGCCGGCGCTCGCGATCTGAATCGGTGCGCACGCGCCGCTCTGGCACATGAGCCCCTGCAGCACGTCGCAGGCCGGCGCGGTGCTGCCACAGGCCTGACCGGCGCCGCTCGGCCTCGCGCACTGGCCGTTGAAGCACGTCAGGGTGCCCGCGCACGGGGCCGCCGCGCTGCAGGTCGCGCCGACGCCACCGTACTGCACCTGCGCCGCGCACTTGCCATTGGTGCACGCGAGCGTGAGGCCGCACGTGCTCGTGCACGCGTCGCCCACCTTCGGCGCGGCGGCGCACGTGCCGCAGCCCGAGGCGCCCGTCTTGTTGCAGAAGAGGCTCTGGCACTGCGCGTGGTCGGCGCACGCGTGCCCGGCCGCGAACGTGCCGGCGGGTATCGCACAGCCAGGGACGGGCACGCCGGAGTACATGGCGTCGCAGCTCGCGCTCGAATAGCCGCTCGCGCAGTCCGCGATGAACGTCGTCGCCGCGCCGATGCCGGGCTCTTGGAAGCCGACTTGGCACAGCGCGGTCAGCCGGGTCTTGCAGGCGTCGACCGACCCGTACGACGCCTCGATCAGGAACGGCGAGCAGCTCTGGGTCTTGTCGCACTCGGCCGCGGCCAAGGAGGCGCAGTCCCCGCCTGCGCCGGTCGGGCTCCCGGTGGAGCTCGACGAACAGGCGATGCCGCCCAGCACGACGAACGACAGCACGACGGTGACCGAGAAGGGGCGAGTTCGACGCATGACGAGTCCTCCCGAGCAAGGGAGCCTCGCGTCCGTCTCGCGGGGGGACAAGGGGACGCCCTCGTTCGAACCGGTGCGACCACGTCGACCTCGTCCGCGCGCGACCGCAGACGATCCGTCGAATCCGCAGCGCACCGCCGTCACTGAAACCGCCGGATTCTAGGCAATTTCATGCCAATTCTCGGGCTGCGCCACCGGGCGCCACGCGCTCTGTGTGCGATTGATGAAGAAAATACGGATTCGTCACGGATCCGGCGCAGCGCGGGTGCCCGAAACGGAGCAGCATCCGCCCCATGCGTCGCCTCTCCTCCCTCTTCTTTTGTTCCGTGCTCGCGGCCTGCTCGGCAGGCGCCGACAAGACCTCCGGTGTGCTGAGCCTCGACAGCGGCTCGACGAGCAGCGGCACCGACAGCGGGGGCTTCAACCAAGGAGACGCGGGCACCTACGAGGACGTCGGCAACGGCCTCGGCAACGTCGACGCGGCGCTGCCCGAGACCCCCGCGCAGGGCGGCCAGACCTTCATCTACGCGCACACGGACACCGAGCTCTACTCGATGGATCCGAAGACGCAGAAGCTCACCGACATCGGCGCGTTCGCGGGCGGCAGCGGCTCGATCACCGATCTCGCCGTGAACGCGAAGGGCGACGTCTGGGTGAACTCCGAGACCGCCATCTACACGGCGACGCTCCCCGCGGGCGGCACGGGCCCGGTGCAGCTGACGCTCAAGACGTCGCTCCCCTCGGGCTCGAAGTTCTACGCGTTGGGGTTCGTCCCGGCGGGATACCTGCAGGCCGACGAGGCGCTCATCGCCGGCGACAGCGCGGGCTCGCTTTACTACATCGACACGAGCGGCTCGAGCGCGACGCCGCAGAACCTCGGGTCTTTCGGGTCCTACCAGGCCGGCGATCCGAGCCCCGCGAAGTCGGGCGATCTCTGGACGCTCTCGGGCGACGTCGTCTTCTACACGGACTCGGGCGGCGCCGTCCGCGGCCTCGCCACGCTCCGCAGCTGCTACACGTCCTCCTCGGGCTCGGTGAGCTGCAGCAGCAAGAACGACGTGCTCGCCGAGGTCGACATGAACGCGCTGAAGACGGCGTTCACGAGCAAGTCGCCGGCCACCTCGCTGCGCAAGCAAATCCTCGGCTCGGGCACGGGCTACGGGCGCCTCTTCGGCATCGGTGCGTGGGAGCAGAACGTCTACGCGTTCTCTCGCGCGAGCGGCACGACCACGCCGGCCATGCTCCTGCAGATCGGCAGCAACGGCGCCGCGACGGTCTTGCAGACGTTCTCGTCGATCACCGCGGGCTGGTCGGGGGCCGGCGTGACGACGACCGCGACGATCACCGTCCTGCCGCCGAGCTGATCGCGCGCCCGCGGCCGCGTCGCCGTCTGCGAAATGACGCGGCGCGCGCGCCAGGCAAACCCCCACCCCATCTCGACGTCGCGCCCCGGCAGGTGCAGCGTGCGCGCCCATGGCGACCCGCTTCACCCCTCCCGGCAAGAAGATCCGCAAAGAAGACGCGCTCGAGTACCACTCCAAGGGTCGTCCCGGAAAGATCGAGGTCGTCCCGACCAAGCCCACGGCGACGGCGCGCGATCTCGCGCTGGCCTACACGCCCGGGGTCGCGGAGCCGTGCCTCGAGATCGCGAAGGATCCCGATCTCTCGTACGCCTACACGACGCGCGGCAACCTCGTCGCGGTCGTGTCGAACGGCACCGCCGTCCTCGGCCTCGGCGACATCGGCCCCTTCGCCGGCAAGCCCGTGATGGAGGGCAAGGGGGTCCTCTTCAAGCGCTTCGCGGACATCGACGTCTTCGACATCAACCTCGACGCGAAGGAGGTCGACAAGCTCTGCACGGTGGTCAAGGCCCTCGAGCCGACCTTCGGCGGCATCAACCTCGAGGACATCAAGGCGCCCGAGTGCTTCGTCGTCGAGGAGCGCCTGAAGAAGGAGATGCAGATCCCCGTCTTCCACGACGACCAGCACGGCACCGCGATCATCAGCGGCGCGGCGCTGCTCAACGCGCTCGAGCTCGTGGGCAAGAAGATCGATCAGGTGAAGGTCGTCGTCTCCGGCGCCGGCGCGTCGGCCATCGCGTGCACCAACTTCTGGGTGCGCCTCGGCGTCAAGCGCGAGAACGTGATGATGGTCGACACCAAGGGGGTCATCTACGAGGGGCGCGCCGAGGGGCTCAACGAGTGGAAGCGCCCCTACGTGCGCGCGACCAACTGCCGCACGCTCGCCGACGCGCTCGTCGGCGCCGACGTCTTCCTCGGCGGCTCGGTCGCGGGGCTGGTCACCGGCGAGATGCTCAAGACGATGGGGCCGAAGCCGATCGTCTTCGCGCTCGCGAACCCCGACCCCGAGATCGGCTACGCCGAGGCGCGCGAGGCGCGCCCCGACGCGATCGTCGCCACCGGCCGCAGCGACTACCCGAACCAGGTCAACAACGTCCTCGGCTTCCCGTTCATCTTCCGCGGCGCGCTCGACGTGCGCGCGCGCCAAATCAACGAGGAGATGAAGCTCGCGGCGGCGCACGCGCTCGCGGACCTCGCGCGCGAGGACGTGCCCGACGCAGTCTCGCGCGCCTACGGCGGCGAGCGCTTCAAGTTCGGCCCCGACTACATCATCCCCAAGCCCTTCGATCCGCGCGTGCTGCTCTGGGTCGCGCCCGCGGTCGCGAAGGCGGCCATGGACTCGGGCGTCGCGCGCGTGCGCGTCGAGATCGACGCCTACCGCGACCGGCTGCAGAAGCTGCTCTCGCGCAGCCACCAGGTCATGTCGACGGTGTTCGCCAAGGCCAAGAGCCGCGCCTCGCGCATCGTCTTCCGCGAGGGGGCCGACCCGCGCGTGCTCCAGGCCGCGAACATCCTTCGCGAGGAGGGGATCTGCGAGCCGATCCTCCTCGGGCCGCGCGAGTACATCGAGAAGCAGATCGTCGAGCACCGCCTGAAGGACGAGCTCAAGGGGATCCGCATCGTCGACCCGGTGACGAGCCCCGATCGCGAGCGCTACGCCGACGCGTTCTGGAGGAAGCGGCAGCGCCGCGGCGTCAACCGCGACGCCGCGCTCGTGCAGATGGGGCAGCGCAGCTTCTTCGGCCCGATGATGGTGGAGCTCGGCGAGGCCGACGGCTTCGTCACCGGCCTCACCCAGAGCTACGCGGACGCGATTCGTCCGGCGCTCGAGATCATCGGCGTGCAGCCCGGTCGTCGCGCCGCCGGCGTCTACATCGTCGTCACGCGCAGCGACTTCAAGTTCTTCGCCGACTGCACGCTCAACGTCGATCCGTCTGCCGAGGAGCTCGCGCAGATCGCGATGGCGACCTCGGCGCTCGCGCGCTACTTCGACGTCTCGCCGCGCGTCGCGTTCTTGAGCTACTCGAACTTCGGCGACGCGCGCGGCGCCGGCCCCGCGAAGATGCGACGCGCGATGGAGCTGACCCACGAGCTGCGCCCCGACCTCGTCGTCGACGGCGAGATGCAGGTCGACACCGCGCTCGTCGAGGAGGAGCGGATCTCGACCTACCCGTTCACCAAGCTCAACGGCGACGCGAACGTGCTGATCTTCCCGAGCCTCGACGCGGCGAACATCGCCTACAAGCTGCTCTGGCGCTTCGGCGGCGCAGAGGTCATCGGTCCGATCCTGCTCGGCATGAACAAGGCCGTGAACGTGCTGCAAGAGAACGCGAGCACCGAGAGCATCGTCGGCCTCGCCG
Organism: Myxococcales bacterium; assembly: GCA_021783935.1. Taxonomy (GTDB): domain Bacteria; phylum Myxococcota_A; class Polyangia; order Polyangiales; family JADJMO01; genus CAIXWQ01. Next base: position 5,911 of record JAJXTK010000158.1, read on the forward strand.
CGGTGACGGCGCTGCGCGCGCACGGCGGCGAATTCCTCTTCTGAACCGCGATTCAGAGCTCGTGCGTAGGCGGGCCGCCGGGGGTGTCTCGGCGGCCCGGCGTCGCTCGCGACGGGTGCACGTCGCGATGTCGACGAGCGATCGTCACCATTGACGCCACCTTGAGGCTTGCCGCGCGTGCGGAGCGCCGGGATCGTCGCCCGAACCCCGCAGTCCTCGAGGCCAGTCATGCGCACTTCTCGACTCCTCTCCGTCGTGCTCGTCGGCGCCGGCTGCTTCGGCCCGCTCATGGTCCCGGGCTGTGGCGCGGGCGCCCCCGACGACGCGGTCGCCCACACCCAGCAGCGCATCTCCACGGGCGTCGTCATCAGCGGCTTCTACGGCGGCGGGGGGAACACGGGCGCGATCTACTCGAACGACTACGTCGAGCTGTTCAACCGCGGCGGGGCCGCCGTCTCGCTCAACGGGCTCTCGATCCAATACGCCAGCGCGGGGGCGAGCTTCGCGACCTCGAACAAGGTCCTTGCGTTGCCGAACGTCTCGCTGGCGCCAGGCCAGTATTTCCTCGTCCAGCTCTTCGCGGGTGCGGGCGGAAACGGCGCCGCGCTGCCGACGGCCGACCTCACGGGCAGCATCGACATGGCCGGGACGTCGGGGAAGATCGCGGTCGTCACCGGCACGACCCCGCTCGCCTGCGGAGCGGCCGCGGGCTCGTGCGCCGGCCAAGCGATCGACATGGTCGGCTACGGAACGGCGAGCGACTACGAGGGCACGGCGGCGGCCCCGATCTTGACCAACAGCACGGCCGGTGAGCGCGCCGGCGCAGGCTGCGTCGACACCGACCAGAATTCCACCGATTTCTCGGCCACTTCGACGCCGACGGTCCACAACAGCGCCTCGACGTACACCGCCTGCAGCTCCGTCGACGCGGGCGCCGACGCCGTCGCCGACACCGACGAGACCGCGGTCGACGCAGCCGATGCCGATGCCGACGCCGCAGCCGCAGCCGATGCCGACGCCGCAGCCGATGCCGACACCGATGCCGCAGCCGATGCCGACGCCGCAGCCGCAGCCGATGCCGACGCCGCAGCCGATGCCGACACCGATGCCGCAGCCGATGCCGACGCCGCAGCCGATGCCGACGCCGCAGCCGATGCCGATGCCGACACCGCTGCCGATGCCGACACCGCAGCCGACGCCGCACCCGACACCGCTGCCGACGCCGCCGACGCGATCGCCGACGCAGCGACCGGCACCCCGCTCCTCGTCATCAGCGGCGTGTACGGCGGCGGCGGCTCCGCCAGCGCGATCTTCGCGAACGACTACGTCGAGCTCTTCAACCGCGGCACCACGAGCGTCCCGCTCGGGTCGATGTCGATCCAGTACGGCGCCGCCAGCGGCACCACCTGGACGGTCGTCCCGCTCACCAGCGTGACCTTGGCGCCCGGGCAGTACTACCTCATCGGCCTCGCGAGCTCGGGGAGCGCCGGCGCCAAGTTGCCGACCCCCGACACGACGAGCGGCCTCAACATAGCCACCGCCAACGGCAAGCTCGCGCTCGTCGACACGACGCTCAAGCTCACCTGCACGACCGGCTGCGCCAGCGATTCCACGGTCGTCGATCTCGTCGGCTACGGCACGGCGAACGACTTCGAAACCTCCCCCGCCCCCGCGCTCTCCGCGGCCCTCGCCGGCGTCCGCGCGGGCTCGGGCTGCGTCGACACGAAGGACAACGCCGCCGACTTCTCGACCACCGGCGCGCCGCTCGTCCACAACACGGCCTCGGCGCTCAACGACTGCAGCTCCTTCGACGCGGGCCCCTTCGACGCGATCGGCGCCGACACCGCCACGACGAGCGACACCGGCGCGGCGAGCGACACCGGGACGACGGCCGACGCCGACACCGACACGGGCGTCGTCTCCGACAGCGCCACCGGCGACGACTCCGGCACGACCGACACCGGCAGCGCGCAAGACTCGAGCGCCGGCTACGACACCGGCGTCGCCGACACGGGGCGCGCCGACACCGGCCACGCCTACGTCCCGCCCGCGCCGAGCGACAGCGCGAGCCCGTGCTCGTGCAGGACGCCCGGCGGCGATCGCTCCGAAGGGCGCCCGCTCGGCGGCGCGATCGGAGGCGCCTTCGCGCTGCTCTTCGCGCGCGTGCTCCGTCGCGGCGGGCGCCGACCCCGCTGAGCGTTCGGCGACCGGCCTCGAGACGGCGCACGCGCAGGCCGGCGCGGCTCACCAGCCCGCGCGGCGGATCGCGTGGTAGGCGCTGCTCGCGGTGCGGAGGTCGTGGACGACGCCGTACGAGCACCCCTTCGCCTCGTAGGCCCACATCGAGCCCCAGCCGTCGCCCGCGTCGTAGAGGAAGATGTGGCCGGCGCCGCCCGAGTCGTAGACCAGCGCGTCGCCCTGCTTGACGCTGCCGCGCGAGACGGTCGACCACTGGCTCGCGTCGTAGACGAAGCTCGCCGTGCTGTAGGGGTGCGCGTCGGTGCCGAGCGTCGAGTTGCTGCTCGGCACCTGCCAGATCTTGGCGACGTACCCCGAGCAGTCCGCGCCGTAGGAACCACCGTGCAAGAAGCTCGGGCTGCTCGGTTCGACCGACGGCACCGCCTCCTCGAGCCGCGACGAGATCCCCGGCCGCCCCTCGCGCGACGGCAGCTTCTTCGTCAGCGCCCACATGCAGCTCGACCCGCGCGACTCCGTGTACGTCGACGCGATCTCGCGCGCGCCGATGGTCCACCGGTTCACGAGCAAGGTGACGCTCGGCTACGAGGCGATCGGCATCGTCGCGCTCGACACCGATCGCGCCGGCATCATCTACCTCGCGGTGCTCGGCTCCACGACCCAAGACGAATCGGGGACGTCGGTGACGCTCTTCTGCCTCGAGCCGCAGCACGGCGCGATCGTCGGCACGACGTCGCTGCCGGCGAACACCATGCCCGAAGAGACGTTCCGCGATCTCGCCGTCCTCGACGAAGGCGGCGCGATCTACGTCGTTCGATCGGGAGCAGGCGTCGAGCTGACGCGCGTCGACTGCCGTCCCGGCAGCTGAAGCGAGTTGCGCGCGAGGGGACGTTCCGCCCACAATCACGGCTCTCGCGCGGCCCCCTCGTCGCACGCGCGTCGGAGGTTCCTTTGCGCTTCGCCCCCCTCGCCTCGCTCGTCGCGTCCGCTGGTCTCTTCGCGCTCGTCGGGTGCAGCTCGAGCTCTGGCGGCGCCATCGCCGCCGACACGGGCACCGACGACGGCATCACCACGTTCCGCCCCGAAGCGGGCCCCGACAGCGCGAGCGCAGACTCGGGCAGCGGCGACACCGCGAGCAGCGAGACGAGCGACGCCGACGCGAGCGACGCCTCCGACGCCGGCGCGCAGACGATCGACGTCCAAGTCGGTGCCGGCGGCAGCATGACGTTCTCCCCCCCGAGCGTGACGATCCACGTCGGCGACACGGTCCGTTGGACCTGGGAGGCGAGCGGCCACAACGTCGTCAGCGGGACGTCGGGCACGGCCGACGGGAAGTTCTGCTCCCCCAACGACACCAACTGCTCCTCGGCGCCGACGTCCGCGACGGGCTTCGTCTACTCGCACACCTTCACGACCGCCGGCGCGTACCCCTACTTCTGCACGATCCACTTCGCCGCCGGCATGACGGGCACCGTCACCGTGCAGTAGCAGGCCGTCGAGAAGCGGCCTGCGGAAACTGTGACCGTCAGCAGGCTGTGGTCGATCGCGCGGGAGATCGCGGCATGACCCGCATGACCCGGGAGAGGATCGGCCGGTCTCGGAGAAACTCCACAGCCTGGTAGGGCGCGAGCATCGAGCGCGTCGCGGCAGCGGCGCTTTCGCGTTCGAGCATGGGGGAGGTATCCCCCCGTTTCGAGCGTTCGTGACGCAGCGCGCGTCTTGCCTCGAGCCCCGATGTGCTTGCGCGCGTGCGCAAGGCGCGCGGCACGCCGCAGCGTGTCGTCGTGCGAACTCGTGAGATGCGACACCGGAACCGTTTGTGCCTCCTCGGCAGCGCTGCGCGGTCGAGAAGAGCGCGCAAGGACCGCCCACGCTCCAAACCCGTGAGGGGCAATGCGACGGCCAAACCATCCATCACCGAAGAAGCACAGGTCGACCATGACGAAGCCGCGAAAGGTCATCATCGCAGGGGCCGCGGGCCGTGATTTCCACGACTTCAACACCATCTATCGAGGCGACTCGAGCGTACGCGTGGTCGCCTTCACCGCGGCGCAGATCCCCGACATCGATGGTCGCGTCTATCCGGCGCAGCTCGCGGGCCCGAACTACCCGGAGGGGATCAAGATCCACGCCGAGAGCGAGCTCCCCGAGCTGATCGAGAAGCACGGCGTCGAGGAGGTCGTCTTCGCGTACTCGGACGTGACCTACAAGCACGTCATGAGCCTCTCTTCGATCGCGATGTCGAAGGGGGCGGGCTTCCGCCTGAGCGCGCCGTCCAAGACGATGATCGCGTCGAAGAAGCCGGTGATCTCGGTGTGCGCGGTGCGCACCGGCTGCGGCAAGAGCCAGACGACCCGCCGCGTCGCCGAGCTGCTGCGCGCGCACGGCAAGAAGACCGTCGCCGTTCGTCACCCGATGCCCTACGGCGATCTCGTCGCCCAGCGGGTGCAGCGTTTCGCGAAGATGGAGGACCTCCTCAAGCACAAGTGCACGATCGAGGAGATCGAGGAGTACGAGCCGCACATCCAGAACGGCACGATCGTCTACGCCGGCGTCGACTACGAGGCGATC
>JAJXTK010000159.1 GCA_021783935.1 Myxococcales bacterium
CGGGCGAGCCTCCGGGCGAAGGCGAGCGCCGCAGCGTCCGGGTCGCGCGTGCCGACGACGGCCACGGCCGGGCCGAGCGCGTCGAGGCGCCCGGCGAGCAGGCCTTCGGCCTCGACGAGCGCCGGCGGCGGCCGCAGCGCGCGCAGGCGCGAAGGGAAGGTCGGGTCGACGACGCGCGCTCGGAAAGAGGGGCCCACGAGCCCTGGTCGGAGCGCGGCGCTCGAAGGTTGCGCCGGCCGAGAGGCGCCGAAAATGAAGCGAGCCCCGGTGCCGTGGGCGCCGAGGCTCCATCGCGGGCGAAGGGCTCGATCAGCCCTTCTTCACGACCTTCTTGCCCTTCTTCGCCGGCTCGTTCGCGAGGTCGAAGAGCGCCGACAGCTCGACCTTGTCCTTCTTGCGGGTCTCGAGGATCGCGTTGACGGCGCGCAGCACGCGCGTGCGGGTCGGCCCCGCGACGGGCTTGCCAGCGAAGATCTTGCCGAGGGCCGACGGGTTGATCGGGCGCCCGGAGCGCGTCTTGCCCGCGTTCTTGGCCTTCTCCTTGGCCTCCCCTTCCGCGCCCTTGCCCTGCTTCTTCACCAGGCGGATCGCGCGATCCGCGGGGCGGAGCGCCTCGAGGTTGCGCGAGACGGCGAGGAGCCGGCGCGTGTCGATCTTGTTGTCGGTGAGGAAGGTCTGGAGCTTGGACGCCATGGAGGTCTCTCGGTTCGGGGAAAAGGGGCGCGGAGCTTAGCGTCTGCGGCCGATTCGACGCAAGGGGCGCGCGCGATCAACGGCCGGCACGACCGGCAGCGCCGACGCGGGGCTCGGGGGCCCTGTCGGGTGCCAGCTCGGATCGCAGCGCTTGGAGCAGCTCGCGGGCCTTCGGCGGCATCGAGGAGGCCGACGGGATCTCGACGTCGATGACGACGTGCAGCGCCCCCCGGGCGCGCCCCTTGCCGTCGAGCCGCGGAACGCCGCGACCTCGGACGACCGCGACGTGCCCAGGCTGCGTCCCCTCCGGGATCTCGATCGCGAGCGGCTCGTCGTCGAGCGCGGGGACGTCGACATGAGCGCCGAAGGCCGCGTCGAGGAAGGAGACCTTCACTTTGGTGGCGAGGTCGACGCCGTGGCGCTCGAAGCGCTCGTCCGGCTCGACCTCGACCTGCACGAGCACGTCGCCGGTGGGCCCGCCGTCGGGTGAGGGAACCCCCTGCCCTGAGACGCGGAGGATCTGCCCCTCATCGATGCCCGGCGGGAAGCTGACGACGATCTTCTTGCTCTTGGCCTGCTCGCCCGAGCCGTGGCACGCGGGGCACGGCGTCTTGATGACGCGCCCCTCGCCGCGGCAGGTCGGGCACGGCGCGGTGAACATCACGAAGCCGCGGGCGTTGGAGACCTGGCCGGTGCCCCGACAGGTGCCGCAGGCCACCGGGGCGGTCCCCGGCGCGGCGCCGCTCCCGGAGCACGAGTCGCAGGGCGCTGGAAATTGCAGCGCGATCTCGCGTTTGCAGCCGAAGGCGGCCTCCTTGAGCGTGAGCCGCTCGAGCACGCGCACGTCGGGACCGCGTCGCGGACCGCGGCTGCGCGAGCGTCCGCCGCCGCCGAAGAACTCGCTGAAGAGATCTTGGAAGTTGCCGAACAGATCGCCCAGATCGACGCCGCCCGGGAAGCCGCCGCCGCCCCCCTCGATCCCTGCCCACCCGAACTGGTCGTAAGCCCGACGACGCTGCTCGTCGGAGAGGACCTGGAAGGCCTCGGTGGCCTCCTTGAACCGCTCGGCGGCGGCCACGTCCCCCGCGTTGCGGTCGGGGTGGTGCTTGAGCGCTGCCTGCCGGTAGGCCTTGCGGACCTCGTCGGCGGAGGCGGTGCGGCTCACGCCGAGGACTTCATACGCGTCGCGACGCTCTTCCATGGAGATCGCTTCGCGTCACGGGCGCGCCGCCGAGGGGCGCGCGCACAGGGTCGTGGGTCGGCAGCAGTTCTGCATCGGCGTCGAAGGGGGACGGATTCGGTGGGCGCTTCGGCGAGCGCCGATCGGTGGGGGGCCCGGAGGCGGCGCGGGCGGGACCGCCGAGCGAACGAGGGCGGGCCCTGCCGAAGCTAAGGTGAGGGGCGAACTTGTCAACGCGGCCCGCGCGTCAACCCGGCAGGCCGCCGCCGCCGACGCCGCGCGCGGCGAGCTCTGCGGAGAGCTGCGCGATCAGCGCCTCGCGTTCGTCGAGCCGAGCGAGCACCCGCGCGAGCTCGGGATCGCTGCCTCCTGCCGAGGCGGCCCGCTCGAGCTTGGCGCACCTCTCCTGCGCGGCGACGAGCGCCTGACGGAGCGCGTCGAGCTCGTCTTCGACGCGGGCGCGCACCCCCGCGCCCTCGGGCGCCTCCAGCTCGGTCGACGCCGCGGGCTCTGCGCCGAGCCTCTCGAGCTCGACGATGCGCCAGGAGGCCGTCTGCAAGGCCGCCTCGCGCCGCGCAGCGTCGCGAGCGAGCTCGGCGTTGCGCGCGCGCTCGGCCTCGAGGTCGCGCGCGATCCGCTGCTGCTCGGCGCGAAGCTCCGCGAGGGAGCGCTCGCGACGTCGCACCTCCTCGACCAAGGCGGCGAGCTCGCTGCGGGCGAGCTCGAGCTGCTCGCGACCCGCGTCCACGAGCTCGACCGGCGGCGGCGCCACCTCGAGCTCGCCGAACGGGCGCCGATCCTCGAGCTCCGCGACCAGCTCGCGGATCATGCGCTCACGGCGCGCCAACTCGACGCGCGCCGCGCGCAGCTCTTCACCGCAGGCCCGCAGCCCCCCCTCGAGCTCTTCGACGTCGCGCGCCTGGACCTCGAGCGCGAGGGCGACCTCGCCGCGCAGACGCTCGATCTCGCCGCGCATCGGCTCCGAGGCCGAGGCCGCCCGGACGAGCTCCGCGACGCGCGCCTCGGTCCCTCGCGCCTTGGCGAGCGCGCCCTCGAGCTGCCGTTCGCGCTCGACGAGGCGAGCCTCCAGCTGCGCAGCGGCCCGGCGCGTCTCCTCGTGCGCCCGCTGCTCCTGCTGCAGGTCGGCCTGCGCGCGATCACGCTCGCGCGCCACCTTAGTGAGATCGGCCGGCGGCACGCGCGGCGTCGCGAGCTGCGTGCGCGCCTCGATCAGCTCCGCCTCGAGCGCGAGCACGCGGGTTCGCCAGGTCGACGCCTCGGGGGTCAGTGCGGCGAGGTCGGTCTCGACCTTCTTGCGGCCGCGGCGCTCCTCCTCGAGCTCCTTGGTCTGCAGGGCGAGCTTCTCGCGGAGCTTGCGCGCCTCCTCCTGCGCGCTCCTCACGTCGTTCGTCAACCGCTCTGCGCGCAGGGTCTCATTGCCGGCGCGCGCCTCTGCCTCGTGCAGCTCGCGCTCGACGTGGCCGATCTCGGTCTGCAGCGACGCGAGGCGACCATCGTCCCCTTCGGCGGTGGACCGCTCGAGCGACGCCGAGGCGATCGCGCGCCGCGGGATTTGGACGATCTCGTACGGATCGAGGGCGGAGATCGGGTGCTGCGAGGCGACCGCGACGTACCACTCCGGGGGCTCGGCGGCCGGGACGAGGGCCGGATCGAAGGTGATCGCAGGCTCGCGCTCGGGGGCGAACTCGGCGACGGCGTACCCCGCGAAGGGGGCGACGCCGATCATCCGCACCTCCGAGAACTGGAGCGCGCAGAAGTCGAAGAACTCGCCGTAGCTCGGGCCCGCCGGCGTCGGGGTCGAGGCGAGCCACCCCTCGGTGACCTCGCGGTTGCGGCACGAGACGACGGCAACCCCCTGCGGGCCGATCAGCCGCCGCACCAGCGCCAGCGTGGCCTCGGGATCGCCGAGCCGGCCGAGGTCGGACACGAGCGCGACGTCGAACGCCCCGTCGCGCACGCCGAGATCGCTGCCGCGGAACGAGGCGACGGTGACCCCTTCGCTCGGCTTTCGGACCCCCGGCTCGTCGGGGTCGTAGACGTAGATGAGGCGCGCTCCGAGCTCCTGGAGCAGCTCGGCCATGCCCTCCCCGCCGTGCGCGATCAGCGCGACGCGGCGCCCGCGCAGGAGCGGCTCGGCGTAGACGGCGAGGACGTGCGCGGGGCTCGGACGGGGGCTCGGATTGGACATGGTTTGCAACGACGCGTGCATGCGGCACGAACGAGCAGGGCCGCAAGGAAAAAACCCTAGTAGCGGGGCATCGGGCTGTCACGCTCGCCAACGCCGGGGCGCGGGGCCGGCGCCTCAAAGCGACGCGGCGGCGGCGAGCACGGACCCCGCGAGGGGCGGCGCGGCTCTCGCGGGGGCGCCGCCCGAAGCGGTCGCCAGCGCCCACTCGACCCAGCGGCGCATCGCCCTCGGCGTCGTGACGGCCGGGCGCACGACGACCACCCGCTCGACGGCGTCGCGCCCTGCGAGCCGCGCGAACGTCGCCGAGCCGGCGGTCTCGTCGAGCAGGTCGTCGAAGCGCGCGAGGGCCTCCGCGCCATCGCGCAGCCGGATCAAGAGCTCCGGGAGCAGCGTTGCGGCGCCTGTCCCTTGCACGATCGCACAGCCGATCTCGAGGTGCTGAAGCCCCGTCGCGCGCAGCGCCTCGGCGACGTCGATCCGCAGGCGAACCTCGTCGACGCCGCCGTCCGCGCCGTCGCCCGCCTGATGGGCGGCGAGCAAGCGCGCCATCGCCTTCACGTTCACCTCGCCGACCCCGCGGAGCGCCGCGGCGATCGGCGCGAGGACCGGCCACGCGTCGCGCGCCAGCGAGGGGGGCAGGTGCGAGGCGCGACCGGTGAGCGCCAACGGGACGAGCGCGAGCGCGTGCAGGACGCCGACGATCGCGAGCTCGACGTGCGTGCGCGCGACGAAGCTCGCGGCGCTCGCGACCCCGGCGAGCCCTGCGAGCGCGAGGAAGATGCCGCTCGGGGTCGATGGATCGAAGGGCGAGCCCCGGGGTCGTCGGGGCGAGGGGATCGCCGTGACGGGAACGGCGAGCCACCGGCCGCGCGGCCGGCGCGCATCGCACGGCAGCGGCGGGCGCAGCGTCGCGAGCGCCATGCCTGCGACCAGGAGCGCGGCCGAGACGTAGAGGTGCCCGGCCGTCGTCACGACGCACGCGCCGGCGACGGCGAGCCCGTACAGCGCGGCACGCGCGACGAGCGGAAGCGCGACCAGCGGGCGCAGCTCCGTGCGCGCCGCGGCCGCCGCGCGCCGAGCCCCGCGATCACGCAGCGCCAACGCGCCCCCCAGCAGCAGCGCGAGGAGCGGCGCCCCGAGCAACCACGTGGGGTGGGCGCGGATCCCTTGCGCCTCCTCGCCGACGCGGAAGGTGTCGCGCTCGGGGCGCGGCAAGTGCGAGGCCACCGTCGGCAGCGCGCGGGGATCGACGTGCACGACCCAGGAAACGTCGTCGCCGTGCGCGACGTGCGGGCGGGTGAGCTCGACGACGTCGACCTCGGGGGTGCGCTGCATGGCGACGAGCGCGATCTCCTCGACCGCCTGCGAGCCGAGCTCGCCCCCCGCCGGATCGACGAGCCCGACGCGCGGCTCGGCCAACGCGGCCGGCAGCACGAAGGTGATCTTGCCGGCGTCGTACCCATCGGGCCACTTCGGCGCCTGCCAGGTGAAGTGGAGCGAGGCCTCATCGCGGGCGAAGAGGTGGAGCTTCGCGTAGTCGACCCGATAGCGTAGGTGGACGGTCCAATCGCCCCGCGCGAGACCTGCTTCCCCGAGGTGCACGCGCAGCCGGCGCGGCTCCTTGGCCGGCTCGACGAGGCCGGCGAGCCGCTCGCCCTTGGCTCCGTCGATCTGCACGAGCCAGCCCGGCCCGTCGCGGTCGGCGGCGACGCCCGGACCCTCCGGTGGCTCGGCGCCGTCGTCGACGCCGTCGATCACGAAGGCGCGGAACCTCTTGCCGGTGACCTCGAGCCCCAGCGTGTGCGTGACCGTGAGGACGCCGTCGGGCCCGACCTCGATGCGGGCGTCGTCACGCGTCAGCGCCGCGTCGCCCCACGCCGAGCTCGCGCGTGCGTCAGCGCTGCCGACGAGCACCGCGGCGCCGAGCGAGGCGGCGACGACGGAGGGGCGATAGCGGCGGCGGCGCATCGAGGGTCGCTTCCCGTTAGCTGGCGCGCCCCCGGCCGGGCCAGTTTTCGGCGCGCGCCCGTCGCGCTAGGCGCTGGGGCATGGCGGTCCATCGCCCCCTTCCTCGCCGCCTCGTGCGTGGCGCCGTCTCGTTGCTCCTCGGCCTCTCGCTGTGGTGGCCCCGCGCAGCCTCGACCCAGCAGCGCCCCGCGGCCGATGGCTCGGCGCTCACGGCCGAGCTCATGCGGCTCGCTTCGTCGCAAGACGTGAAGGGCTTCCACGTCGGGGTCGAGGCGATCGAGATCGACACCGGACGCGTGCTGGTCGCCGCGGGCGAGCACCAACCGCTCAACCCGGCTTCGAACGAGAAGCTCGTCACCACGGTCACCGCGCTCGCCTTGCTGCACCCGGAGCACGTGTTCGAAACGGGGCTCTACGCCACGACGTCGCGCGGCTCGGTCATCGCGGGCCCCGTGGTGCTGCGCGGCTACGGCGACCCGTCGCTCGGCACCGGCGAGCTCTACGAGATGGCGCTCGAGCTCAAGAAGCAGGGGGTCAAGCGCATCGACGGGGGCATCGTCGTCGATCAGCGCTTCTACGACGAGCAGACCACCCCGCCCGCGTTCGAGCAGCAGCCGAACGAGTGGGCGTATTTTCGTGCCCCGGTCGCCGCCGTGTCGCTCGACGAGAACGTCGTCGTCGGGATGGTGCGCCCCGGGGGCGGCGAGTCGGCGATCGTGCAGTTCTGGCCCCCGGGCTTCGTCGACGTCGAAGGGACGGTGCGGCTGAGCGACGGCGGCGGAGACACCGTGCGCATGGCGCCCGGCCCCGCGGACGCCGATCCGAAGCGCATGAAGGTCACCGTCGGCGGCGCGATCCCCCGCGAGACGAGGGCGATCCCGCACGTCAAGCGCGTGAACGACCCGCAGCTGCTCGCTGGCTACGCGCTCAAGGCGATCTTCCAGGACATGGGGATCGAGGTGCGCGGCGAGGTGCGCAACGGCTCGCCCGCCGCCGGGACGCTGCTGGCGCGGCACAGGTCGCTGCCGCTCGCGGCGCTGCTGCTGCGCGTCGGCAAGAACAGCGACAACTTCTACGCCGAGATGATCTTCAAGACGCTGGCCGGCGAGCACGCCAAGCGCCCGGCGGGCTCGCCCGACGCGGCCGACCTCGCGATGAGGTTCCTCGCGAAGGTCGGCGCGCTCGATGCTGGAGTCTCCGTCAAAAACGGCAGCGGCCTCTTCGACGCCAACCGCGCGACCGCGCACGAGCTCGCCACGCTGCTGCGCTGGGCCTATCGCGAGCCGGCGATCGAGCCCGAGCTGTTGACCCAGCTCTCGATCGGCGGCGCCGACGGCACGCTGCACGGACGGTTCAAGGGCGAGCACGCGCGGCGCGCGGTGCGCGCGAAGACCGGCACGCTCGACGACGCGGTGGCGCTCTCCGGGTTCGTGCTGGCCCCGCCCGGGCGCAGCCCCGTGGCGTTCTCGATCCTGATCAACAACTGCAAGGGGCGCACGGCCCAGGCCCGCGGCTTCGCCGACCGACTCATCGAGAAGATCGCGAAGGAGCTCTGGGGGGGCTGACCGGCGAAAACGGCGCGCCCCCGGGCCGAGAAGCCCGAGGGCATCGTCATTTCGAGGGCTTACACCCTACTCCTTCATTTGCCGGCGCATCTTCCCGAGGGCCTGCTCCTGAAGCTGCCGGATGCGCTCGCGCGACAGGTTGTACTTGTCGCCGATCTCCTTGAGCGTGAGCTCGTCCTCGTCGTCGAGGCCGAAGCGCCAGCGGATGATGCGCGACTCGATCGGCGAGAGCGTCGTGAGCAGCCGCTTGACCTCGTCGGTCCACTTGGCCGAGACGATGTTGTCGTACGGCGTCGGGACGTTCTCCTCCTGAAGGAAATCGATGAACTTGCGGCCGTCTTCGTCGCCGACCGGACGATCGAGCGAGAACGGCGTCTCGGCCCAAAATCCCTTCACGCGCTCGAGCTTCTCGGCCGGGATGCCGGTCTCCTTCTCGAGCTCCTCGGTGAGCGGCTCGCGCCCCGTGCGCGCGATGATCGTCTGCGTCGCGCGCATCACGCGGTTGTAGGTGTCGAGCATGTGGACGGGGATGCGCACGGCGCGCCCCTTGTCGGCGAGCGCGCGAGAAATCGCGTGCCGGATCCACCACGACGCGTAGGTGCTGAAGCGGTAGCCCCGCGTGTGGTCGAAGCGCTCGACCGCCTTCATCAGCCCGATGTTCCCCTCCTGGATGAGGTCGATCAGCGGGAGGCGACCGCGGTTGTAGCGCCGCGCAATGGAGACCACGAGGCGCAGGTTCGCCGCGACGAAGCGGTTCTTGGCGCGGAGCGACGCCGCGCGCGCCCGATCGATGCGCGAGATCCAGCGCGCGTACTCGCGCGAGGGCGGGATGGTGGCGTGGGCGCCGGCCTCCTCGTCGGCGATCGCATCGTCGAGCTGCTCCGCCCCGAGGCGCCGGGCCTCGCGCTCGGCGCGGTCGATCCAGAGCCGGTCGCTGTCGGCGACGCGGGTCTTCTTGCCCATCTCGAAGAGGGTGGCGTCCCACTTCTGCTGGACCTTCGCCGCGAGCTTCTTCGCCTTGGCCGGGTCCTTCGAGAAGTGCTTCTCGAAGAGCTTCTCGAGCTCGGCGATCTCTGCCGTCTGCGCGTGATCGACGTAATCCTGCCGAAGCGTCGCCAGCATGTGCGTGAAGGTCGGCGGGTACGAGAGCACGGCGATCCACTGGTTCGCCTCGCACCGCTCGACCTCGACCGCAGCGGCGACCTCCTCGGGCTGCGTCATGACCGCGTGCGTGGCCATCTCGCGGAAGTAGCGCGACAGCATCGAGTCGCTGGCCGAGTCCTCCTCGCGCTTCGGCTCCGGCTGTGCGACCGGCGCGGTGAGCTCTTCGGTCAGCTCGGCGAGCGTGGGCTCCGCGACCTCGAGCTCCACGAGCTCTTCCGTCTCGCCCGACGGGGACGCCATCGAGTCCGACGGCGGGCGCAGCGGTACGTCGTTCGCCGGCGTCGTGTTTCGCAACGCGGCGCTGCGATCGCCGTCACGCCGCCGGCGCGCCGACGGCAGGATTTGGGGCGCGTTGTGGCGTCGCACGACCGGCGGCTTCGGCGCTGCGGCCGGAGGCGTCGGCTCGGCCGGCACCTTCACCGCCGCAGCGGCCGAGGCTGTGGCGCGCACCGCCCTCGGCGCGGGCGGAGCCGTGCCCTTGTGGACACGCCCGGGGCGATGCTCGCCCCCGGCGCGACCGCGCATCTCGACCGGTGCATTCTTCTTGCGCGCAGTGCTCACGTTCATCCGCGTCTCCCGAGTCCGGACACCCTCAATACCGCCATCGAGTCCGATTTCCTTCGTTGGGCGCTTGCCTGTCGTCTCAGGTGCGGTAGAAGCCCTCCGTCGGAACCGCTTTGCCGCCTCCTGATGCAACGTCCGGGAACCCCGAGACCTTGCAACGGGCGAAGGTGCTGCAATTCTCGTTCCCGTAGAGCCACACCGTCGGCCTCGAAGCCGTTCGATGCACCGTCCGGGCGAGCCGACTCGTCGGGTCGTTCGACCCGCCTCGCCAGCGCTCTCTCGATTCCTCCGCTTGGATGCAGCCGCGGGGCCGTTCACTTCACCGGCCGTACGCCGGAGTTCGCGCCCCACCGACGACGCGAGTACGCACGACGCGTGCGCGAGATCTCCGACGACGTCCCGAGATCTCCGTACCGCGACCGGCACCTCGCAAGACCGCGCGTGCGGCGCCGCTCGCGTGCGCTGTCGCTCGTCTTGGACGGCACCGTCGCCGCTTCACAAGGGGGGCTGGCGGTGGCGCTCGGCGCGCTCGCGCGCGCGCTCGGCGGGGCACAACGCCTCGAGGGACGGGCGCCGACTATGACGTGGCTGTCTCGGTGGGCCGCAGACCTTCATGGTTCGATGGCTCGACCGGCGTCGAGCTGGGCGCTGTTCGGCTTGTTGCTCGTCACCCTGCGCGGCGGCGCGACCGTCGCGCTCGCGTGGGTAGAAGAGCGCGAGGCCTTCCGGGTGGCGACGGCCGCGAGGCTGGAGCTCTTGCGGGCGCGCCTCGACGGCGAGCGCGCGGTCGGGCTCGGGGACGCGCTCTCGTGGCCCCGCGAGCTCGAGGTCGGCGTGCGGCACGCCCGCGGTCGCACGCGGGCGTGGGTGCAGCTCGCGGTGCTGGCGAGCGTCGCGCTGGCGCTGGATCCGCGGCTCTCGTTCGCCCTGCTCGCGGGGATCGTGCCCTTCGCGTGGCTGCTGCGCCCGATGCGGCGCGCGCTTCGCGGCGCGCAACGGGCGGCCGCGCAGGGCGTGGTCGAGCTCGTCGACGCGACGCGCGACGTCGTCGAGCACGCGCCGCTCTGGGCCTCGTGCGGCGGCGACGCCACGGCCACGCGTCGCGTCGAAGCGCTCGGCGACGACGGGCTCGCGCTCTCGAGCCGCGCGGCGACCTCGAGCGCGCTGGCGTCGATGTCGAACGAGGTGCTCGCCGCGCTCGCCGTCGCGGTGCTGGTCGCCGCCTTCGCGCCGGCCGCGGCCGCGGCGCGCCCTACGCTGCTGCCGGTGATGGTCGCCCTGGTGTCCGCCTACCGGCCGTTGCGTGACCTTGCCGAGGCCTCGAGCGGCGTGGC
>JAJXTK010000160.1 GCA_021783935.1 Myxococcales bacterium
GACGCGGCGCGCAGGCGCTCCTGCTTGGCGGCGACGCCGGCCGCTGCGGCGCCGCGCGGCACGGGAGGGGCGAGCGAGGCCGGACTGCCTTGACCGAGGTTCGCGGCGGGGAGCGAGAGATCGTTGGCCATGGCGTCCGACCCGCCGCATGGGCAGGCCCCGTGCCACGGCCCGGACAGCGCGGCGGGCGCGAGATTTCGTGGGCCCGAACGCCCGTCGCGGCGAAGTGCCGCACGGGGCCGGCGGCCGACCTGCACAATGCCGGGACGGGCTCGCGCGCGCTCACGTCCCCTGGCCCTGCATCCAAGGCTCGGGCCGGTGCCGGTCCCACCTCGTCAGCATGCGCTTGGCGACCTTGCGGAAGTTGTCCGGGCTCGTCGGCGGCGCGTTCGGGGTCACGACGACGCGGGCACCGAGCGACGCGAGCGCGGCGCGCTGGTCGATCGGCATCGTCTCCCGCAACACGCGGACGAGCCGGCAGAGGCCGTACCACCTGCTCGGCGCCGGAAGGCGGGCTGCATGAAATCGCAGGCGTGACGCAGCCCAGCGCGCCGCGAGATCGCTGGGCGCGAGGCGACCATCGCCAACCTCCTCGCCCGCCGCAAGGACGCTGCCGACGCGCGTGAGCGTCGGCGCGCTGCCGCCCGAGCGACGCATCGAGGTCGCGCGCGCGCCGTGGCTCCGCGGCGACGTCGTCGAGATGACCGCCTTCCACATCGAGTCGATGCTCCTCGCCGCGCTCGCTCCTCCACTGCGCCGCGCCGCGAACAGGCGCGCGCGATCACGTCAACGCGCTCGATCCTGCCTCTCCCAAGACGAATGGTTTCGAGCACATGGGCCCCGAAGACCGAGCAGGCCGGCTTACCTGGTGGCGAGGAAGCCGTCGATGAGCCGAGTCGCGCGATCGTCGCCAGGGCGTCATTCAACCAGTCCGCTCTCTCGACGCCAACCGCAGGCGCAACTGCCCCGATCGGAACCGCCATGTCGCCGTCGAGCGTGACGGGCTCGTCGCGGAGCTCGTGGGGCACATCGCCGCAGCCGACGTCTGTCCGAAGAGTCCGAAGATTGTGACGAAAGCGGCGGGCAGGTGCAGCCCACCAGGAATGCGCTTGCGCCGCGAAAACGGAATCTTGTACGGTTCCTCCTGATGGTCCCGCTCAGAACCTCCTCGGTGAAGTCGTTCAGGGTGGCGAGGCTGGCGGCTGGCAGCCTCGCGGGCGGCGCGGCGGTCTTGGCGGCCCCGTTCGCGCGCGCTCAAGGAGATCCGTTCGCAGCGCCCTCGGCCTCCGGGTCGAGCGCGGCCTCGACCGCTCCGGCCACCACGCAGATCGCGGGAGAGCTCGCCGCCCAGTGCGAGCACGTGACGAGCGCGCTCTGCGCGAAGCAGAACACGACGATGCTCGCGATCGACGGAGGCTACGTAGTGGCGAGCGTGCTGCTCGTGGCGCTCCTTCGCGCGTGGCTGAACAAGCGCGGAACCGGAGGAGGCGGCCTTCGATTCTTCCTCCCGCTCTTGCTCGGTGCGGGCGGGGCGGGCGCGCTCGCGGGGCTCGATCCCGCGCGGGGCGCGGACCTCGCCTGCTGTCTCGCGCACGGCACCTTCCGCGCCGAGATCCTCCTCCAGGACTCGAACGTCGGCCGCGCGCTCCTTTTCGGCGCGCTCCCGGCGGCCGTGCTTTTCACGC
Source organism: Myxococcales bacterium (assembly GCA_021783935.1). Taxonomy (GTDB): domain Bacteria; phylum Myxococcota_A; class Polyangia; order Polyangiales; family JADJMO01; genus CAIXWQ01. The sequence continues at coordinate 1,686 of JAJXTK010000160.1, forward strand.
TTGTCGTCGTGATCGTCGGCGCGATCCGCCGCTAGGCAGCGAGGAACCGATGTCTCGCACCCTGATCTCGGTGGGCGGCACGGGGCAGCATGTCGCCCTCGCGCTCGCTCGCCTCGTCTACATGGGCGCGGTCCGCAACGACGTTCGCTTGATCGCGCTCGATCCGGACAACGAGTCGCCGCTGCCGAAGCTCCTTGAGGCCCCCGCCGGCATGTCGGGCGACCGCCACCCGCTCGGCACCGGCCAAGTGCACGCTCCGTTCGACGTGTCACGGTTCGGCGACGCTTCGTTCGAGCAGCTCTTCGTCGACGAACATCACCCGTACGAGCGGGAGCTCTTCGAGGCGATGTTCGACGAGGACATGGCGGGGATCCCCGTTCACAAGGGGATGTACGGAACGCCGTGCGTCGGCGCGACGGTCTTCGCGGAGGGCGCGAACGGCGCGACGTTCAAGACCCAGCTCGCGCCCGTCGCGAATGCGACGCAAGTGTTCGTCTGCGGCTCGGTCGTCGGCGGCACCGGCGCGGGCATCATGCACAAGCTCGTGACCGAGGTGCGCAAGTACTTCCAGGGCCCGATGTACGGCCTGTTCATGCTGCCGTGGTTCAAGGTGCAGGCAGGCGCTGCGACGCAAGGGGCGATCACCGACGCGACGATTCAGCGCAACGCGACGCACGGGATCAAGTACTTCTTTTCGCACACGATCCCCGCGCTCACGAGCTCGGTGCTCGTCGGGTACCCGGGCAGCGAGCAGTCTGCCGTGTTGAAACCGCTGACGCTGGGCGCCGGCGACATGGGCGAGCATCCGCACTACCTCCACCTCGTCGCGGCGCACGGCCTGACGCGGCTCGAGGAGGCCCACACAGCCAACCGGAGTGTCAAGGCCTACGGCGTCGCGCACGACGAAGCGCACGAAGACTGGCTCCTCGCGAACGCGTGGGAGGAGCCTCGCGGCAGGTCGCTGCGGCAGGTGATCCGCGCGCATCGAGTGCTGTTGAATCTCCTGCGCTTCCTGGTCGCGGAGAAGCAGAAGAACGCGATGCTCGGCTACTACAAGCCAGGGTTCCTGACCGGCTTGTTCGGAGGCTCGCGAACGGCTTGGGGTGACGACCTCCACAAGAGCGTCGAGAGCGCCGAGCCGACACAGAAACAGCAGGGCGTCGTCGTCGAGCAGATGTTCGGCGAACTGGAGCAGCTCGAGCGCGAGGTGAGACTTTGCGTCGACTGGGCGCAAGGCCTCTTCCCCGAGGCACTGCTTCGCTTGCCGCAGGGCGATCCGATGCTCGACGCCCTTCAGAAGGGCACCGCCGATCAGTGGGACGCGATCAGGAAGACTTGGGCCGGCAAGGCGATGCCACCGAAGCCCACGGGCAAGCTCACCGGCGCCGAAATCGCGCGCCACCACGCACGCGCGATCCTCGACGAAGCGCTGAAAGGCTAGCTTGCGATGACGACCGCGCTCCTGCACTCCTATTCAGCGAACGTCCCGGAGCGACCCGGGCTCTTCCCACTCGGCGATGGCACGAACCTACCTGCCGAGTGGCAGCCCGATCCGCGCCAATACCAGCCCGCCGCGCTCCCGACGCCGTTCGCGCGGGCGGAGGCGACGACGCTCGTCCTCGAGCAGTCCGCCCCCGGCGAGCATCCTCTCTTCGATCAGTTCGGCTGGATGCTCCTCGGCGTGGTCTCCGGCGTGCTGCGGCTCGCCCCGGACGACCTGCGCGACGATCGTTACGACAACTTCGGCAAGGCGCTCCTCCAGGTCGACGACGGCGCGCGCTACTTCTCGCGCGTCGTGTGGCCCGATGGTGCGAGCGGCGGCCTGCTCTTCGGCGCAAGCTACCGAACGTGCCTGCTCTGGCCGCACGCGCGCCGTGTCGCCTCGCAGTGGAACGCGCTGGCGCAGGCGATCCAGGGGCGGCAGAGCGAGGCGCTCGTGCTGCTCGCGCAGTGGCGAGAGGCCCTGCGGCGGCAAGGACGCTGGTCCGCACAGCTCGTCGCGTGGCAGCGCGGCGTCGACGCGACCCTCGGGAACAACGTCGCCACCGACGTGGACGTGCTCCGCACCGGAGCCGCGCTCCACGGGCCCGTGTGGGCCGTCGTGCCGACTGGCGATCCTGCGCGGCCCACCCGCGCAGAGCCACTGTACCTGCCGGTACTCGACCCGGGACGCTTCGAGCGATTCCGCGATCTCCTGCAGTCGACGCCCCGGCGTGCGCCCGACGGCTCGGCGGTCGAGCTCGCGGATGCCGCGGGTGCGGCGTGCGCGCGCATCGAGACCCCGCGCGTGGCGGCCGACGCGAGCACGCTGGCCCTCGGTGCCGGAAACCTGAGCTTCGGGCAACAGCGCGGGGCGCTCGGCGAAGGGGCGCCCCGCCTCGCAGAGCTCGAGGAGCTGCTCGAACCCGTGCGGCTCGCGTTGCAGAAGGAGGGGCGTGCAACGGACGCGGCGAGCGTGCGCGCGGGGATCGGGTTCTATCCCGATGCGCTGCGGCTGCTCGATCAGGTGAAGGAGGCCGCCGCGCCGGCGGATTTGATCCTCACCTCGCGCCTTCAAGTGCTGGCGCTTCGTGGGATCCGCGTGCCCACCGAGGACTCGGACGACATCGCCTCGATCGACGCCGGGGGCAAGCGTGTGACGCTCGTCGACCGGGTCGGCGAGTCCGCCCTCTTCGAGCTTCGCGCGCTGGGCTTCCTGCTCTTCCGCGTGTTCAGCGGCGAGCTCGCGGTGCGCGACGGCGCCATCGTCTCCGGTGGCAACCCTGCTTCCTTCGCCGGCGGCGCAATGATCGCAGCGGACGCGAAACATCCCCTCGAGCCCTCATCGGCGCTCTACCAGGCCGTCGCCGCAGCGCCGCCGTCCGCGCTCGCACGCAGGCTCGCGCTGCTCCAGCGGTTCGTCGCGACGTACCGTTCGGCCGAGCCGATGCTCGACAAGGCCGCGCGCTCCTTCGCGACGTGGGCGTGGGGCACCGGCACGGCCGTCGCCGGCCTCGGGAAGCGCGGAGACCGTGCGCTCCCTTGGCGGGTCGCCGGACTCGAGCTGCGGCTCGCCCGCGATCCGCTCCTCGGCCCCTGACTCCATTCTCGCAAGACTCGAAGGAGGACCATGGCGAGCTCGTTCCGTTGCGAGCACTGCGACTTCGACTTCGGAGCGCTTTCCGAGCGCATCGATCTCACCTTGGCGACGAGCGCCCCGGGCGCGGCGTGCCCGGTGAGCAGCGGGGTCGCGACGATGCGGTGCCCGATCTGCGGAGCGGTCGTGGGCCTGCGGGTCGCGTCGCTCGGCGTGATCGTGCGAGGCACCGGCGCCAACGCCCAGTTCGCGCGCTGGCGGACGGCGGGAGCCGCCGATGGCTCCGCCGCCTCGATGCAGCTCGGCGGGCTCTCCATCCGCTTCGACGGGATGGTCTCGCTCGAGCCCAAGGAGGCCTGCTTCGAGCGCGTGCCGGTCTTCCGCGACGAGTCCGGCGCCCTGCGGACGCCCGACGTACCGCTTCGGCCGGAGCTCTTCGACTGCCTTGATGTCGGCCGGGTTCGAGCCCACGTCGGGCCGCTATCGGAGGTCGTCGGCTCGATGTGCCAGGCGACCCTGTACCTGCAAGGGCTCGCTGATCCGGTGAAGGTCGCGATTCCGCTGCAGGCTGCGCAGCCCGGGCCGATCGCCAAGGAGACCGCGTTCGCCGAGGTGAACCTGCGCGTGTGGCCGAAGGTCGCCATCCGAGGCTGGCGTTACTTCTTGGTGGGCGTCGCGGGAAGTGGCGACGCCGGCAACTCGCTGCTGCGCGACAAGAAGCTTCGGACGAGCGCGCGCTCGGGCTCGAGCGAGGCTTGGGAGCCAGTCGACTCCACGCAGCGCGCCGGAACGGCGGCCGTGCGAGCGATGGACGCGCGGCCGGAGTGGATCGCCGTCGAGATGCTCGACGCGACCGGGAGGCCCAACGCCGGGGGCCTGTTCCTCGTGCCATCGCCACAGGACCTCCTCGAGCCAGCAGGCACCGTCGACATCGGGCTCGATTTCGGGACCTCCAACACCTGTCTCGCGTACAAGGACGCCGAGAGGCCAAAGACTGTCCGGCCGACCGCCGAGGGCGACTGGAATCTCTACGTGCTGCACGGCGGCCCCGAGCACGCCACGCCAGCCGGTCCCGATCTCTGGCCCTCGCCCGTCGGATTCGGTCGCCAGAAGGACGTCTTCCCTTCCGAAATTCTCCTGCCCCGGGCTCGAAAGGAGGTTGGCGCCGCGCTCGCCAGGGTCGACGCCTGGCGATACGGCGTCGAGTTCGGCGTGCCCGGAGGCGGTATCGCGCCGGCGTACGCGGAGGCCGACCACACCATCCGGTACTTCAAGTGGGCTGAGCTCCTCCGATCGCAGGGTAGCGCCCTCGTAGATCGCATCGTCGCGCTCCAGAGCCGCTACTGGCTGGCGACGCTCATGAACGCCTACGTGCGCATGGCGGCCCAGGAGCGTCAGGCTCCGCAGATCGTGACGGTGACCTATTCGTACCCGATGGCGTTCAACGACGCGGATCTGACCTCCCTGGCCGACGCGGCAGCAGAAGCGGCGGCAGCGCTCCACGCTGCTACCGGGCTCACGTGGAACATCGAGCGAGGCCTCGACGAGTCGGCCGCCGCGGCCCAGAACGCCGGCGACACGAGCTGCAACGTTTTGGTCTACCTCGACATGGGCGGCGGGAGCGCCGACGTCGCGGTGAAGCCCTCTGGCGGCAAGAAGAGCGAGGCTGTCTACCTCACGAGTGTGGCCTACGCCGGCTCGGCGCTCGTCGACGCCTTCGCGGGACGGCTGGACGACGCCACGGGTCGACGCATCGGCTCGTGCATGAACAGCAACGCCTCGGTCGACGCGCTACACCGCAAGGTCCGCGAGGCGGCCTCCGCGCGCGACGTCATCGGCGACAACACGCTCTTCAACCGCGCGTGGGGGAAGGTCACCGAGAAGCGGATCGCGTGCTTCTACAATTACCTCGCGGAGTACGTCGCGCGGCTCCTCGCCGCTGGCCTTATCGAGCGGAGGTTCGGGCCGCTCGACGATGGCGTGAGGTTCGGGTTCTTCTTCCTCGGCAACGGTTGGGGCTTCGCGAGCCAGCTCACCGAAGGTGACTTCTCGTCCATGCTGGCCGGTCGGATCTTCGAGCGTGCGATGGTGCTCGTCGACCTCGACGAGAGCGAGCAGGCCTCGGCGCTCAAGGAGGAACTCGATCCGGAGAAGCTGGCGATGGAGGTCGGAGTTCTCAATGGACCGCCTCACGCCAAGGCCGCCGTGGCCTACGGGCTGCTCACCGGCTCCGGCTCGCGAATGTCGTTGGACGGGTCGCGTGGCGGCACTCGGCGCGGAATCGTCGGCGTCAACACCAAGGTCGCGCGCCGCGAGGCGCAGGTGCCTTGGTTCGCCTACTACAACACCACCGACAATGGGCCTCCAGCGGGGGGGGGAGAGGGCGGCAAGCGGCAGTGGGGCAAGATCAAGAAGGAGCACCCCTTCTACGCCGCGATCCCGCCCGATACGCAGCTTGACTGGCCCAAGCCGGAGCCCGCGTGGCCGGACGATCTCGAGGGGCCCCTGGAGCTCGACGAGCGTCTCAACCACACCCGCGGCCCGCTTCGCGAAGGGTGCAAGCTCGACAAGAACAACGGCTGGTTCGCGCAGGGGCCCTACGAGGTCCTGCTCGAGAAGCTCTTCAAGCCCAAGCTCGCGGAGATCGGCTGATGGCCAACAACCTCGTTGTCACCGAGGGCGAGGTCTCGCCCGGCACCCTCTACTACTTCCGGTCCTGGCGCGTCGACGGCGAGCAGCTCCGCATCGCGAGCTACCGGGCCATCGAAGGACAGATCGGGTGGGTGCCCGATCCGGCACGCACGCGAGCCATCGCCACGCGTGCGCTCGCCGTGCTGGTCGCCGGGAGGCAAGTCGCGGTGCGCGCCGTCGAAGAACGCTTGACCCGTCCAGCACGGCTCGAGGTCGAGCTGGAGGACGACGGCGGCAGCGCGGCCTCCGGCCCCACGTCGCGGCCTGCGGTGCGGCGCGCGGAGATTCCGATGACGCTCCTCGCGAAGCGACTCGCCGAGGGGTGGGAGGTGGTCGATGCAACGCTCGTGGAAGACTAGGATCTGCGTCTTCGCCGCGTCCGCGGCGTCGCTCGCGATCGTCGCGTGTGGCAAGAAGGGCGCAAACCCCAGTGACGGGCCGAAGAAGCCCACGGGCGGCGTCTTCGCCGCGTGCAGCGGCGCGCCGCCCGCACCCAAGGCCGCCCAGTCCGCGAACGTGCCCGGGCGGATCTTCACCGACATCACCCCCACGATGCAGGGATTTGCCGGCTACGGAGGCAAGGCGACCTCGCTCCGCGGCCTGCACGAGCACCTCGACGACGCGGTCGGCGAGGCGGGCGCGCCGAGCCCGGCGCGATGCTCGCTCGGTGCCCAATGGAAGTGCAACAAGTGGAACGACAAGGAGAAGAAGTGCGAGTGGTACACGACGACGCCGGCCGTCCTGTGTCCGAAAGAGCGCCCCGACTACGGCTCGCCTTCGACCTACCTGGCGGCCAACGATACCGCGAAGCTAGATGAGGTGTTGGTCCGCAGGCCCGTGGCGGAGAAGGTAGACCCCGACAAGCCCGCTGCTCCCGATTGGCTCGACGACGCGGGCTTGACCGTGATCGTCTCGAGCGGGCTGGAGTCCGGCCCAATCACGACCGCGGCGACGGTCGCGCCAAGCGAGGTTTGCAAGGGAGGGCCCAGTCCGGCCTGCCTCACGCGGGCGCTCGTGGAGCGCACGAAGGAGGGCTACGGCGCGTGGCTCGTGGTCCTGGAGCTGCCGTTCGACGGGAGCTTCGTTGCCGACGTGCCGGTCGACCCGAAGTACCTCTCGACGACGAAGGCGCACGTCGACGATCTCAAGAAGGTAGCAATCGGCGAGACGACGCCTTACCTCGGCGTCGACTTCCAGGTCCGCTCGCAACAGCCGATTTGGAGCACGACGCGCGGCCCTGGGTTCTCTCGCTTCTCCTACAAGGGAGTTCGACCGCTGCTCGTCCTCGCGTTGACCCGCAATCCCGAGACGGGTCGCACGTTCGTCAAGTCGTTCCTTCAGAAGCTCAAGGACGATCCCGCGCTGCGGCCTGGGAGGATGTCCGCGGAGGACGCGTTCGCGGCAATCGAGCTCGCGCCGCTCGCGAGCTCGACGTTCACGCTGAGCGCGCCCGAGTTGGCGCCGAAGGACGCGGAGCCTCAGAAGGGGCTCGACCCCGCGGCGCTGGCCGAGTTTCGCTTCAGCGGCCCTGGCGCCAGCGAGCGCGGCGCGTGGGCGGACGTGGACTGCGGCGCGAAGGGCAAAGGGTGGGTCGTGTCGCGCTATGCGTCGACGCCGGGCGCTGTGCCGCTGCCGGCGTTCGTGAAGGAGGGCGTCTACCTCGAAGGGCCGTCGAGCGACGAGCCGCTGCCCGCCAAGCTCTCGCTGCAAGAGCGGGTCGAGGCGCAGCCTGCCTTCCAAATCTTCCTGAGCTGCGAGCCGCTCGTTCCGCGGGGCGATCCGTGGGCCATCGAGTACCTGCTGCACGCGAAGTCGGAGCTGGACGACAGGGTCCTCGATGCGACGTGGCTTGGGCGTGCGTCGGCGCCGAACGTGTACGAGATGCCGGAGCGGACCTACGGCCTGAAGGAGGTCGCCACGGCGGTGCTGCGGCAGGCGGTCACGCGCGACTCGTGCCTGACGCGGGTGCGGCTGACGGCCAAGAGACGCCAGTGAGTGCCGTGTACGGCATCGACCTGGGCACGACGTACACCAAGTGCGCGCTCGCGGACGACGACGGGCGGGTCCGGGTCATCGATCTCGACGTCGAGGAGCTCGATCTCGACAAGCCCGACGCGCGCCGGAAGAAGGGCCTCAGGTCTGTGGTTACGATGGCGGGAAGCAGGGAGGCGCCCGTCGCGTACGTGGGCAATCGCGCGATCCAGGTGCGCACGAGCCGCCGCGTAGGGGACGCCCCAATCCGGAGCTTCGAAGAGGCGAAGCTGTGGATCGGGGCCGACCTCGACAAGGCCAAGGCGAGCGGCGCCCCGCCGTGGCACTTCGCGGCGCACGACAAGGACTACCGACCTGAGGACATCGGCGCGCTGATCCTTCGCCGCGTCCGGGCGGAGCTCGAGCGTCAGCGCCTTCCCCCCCTGAAGCGGGCGGTGATCACTCATCCCCAACAGTTCACCTCGACGCAACAGCAGGCGACCCGAGATGCGGCTGCGATCGCGGGGATCGAGGTCGTCGATCTGCTCACGGAGCCCGACGCCGCGGCCATCGCCTACAGCCGCGACATCAGCCAAGACGGGCGCTATCTCGTCTTCGATCTTGGCGGCGGCACGCTCGACGTCGTGCTGCTCGAGATCAAGGGCCGTCGCTCTCAATCCATGAAAAACGACGGGATCCGGGTCGCCGGCCGCGACTTCGACCGCGACGTCTACGACGCGCTCTGCCGGGCCTACGAGCATGAGTGCAAGGGATTCTTCAAGCGGGGAATGCTCGATGCGCGCCAGGCCCAGGCGTGGCTCGCGATCGCGGAGGGCATCAAGCTGGAGATCAACGACCCCTCCGTGTCCGAATCGAAGCCCGCGGTTCGGAAGGTCCAGTGCGACACCGAGTATGCCCGCGAGGTCCCGGAGTTCGCGAGCATCCTCGACGGCGACCTGCCGCCCTTCACCTTCAGGTTCTCCCGGAGTGACTTCGAACAGGAGTGCGCGGCGCGACTCGAGCAGTTCGAGCGACGCGTCGTCGGTCTGCTCGAAGAGGCCGCGGTGGCGCCTACCGAGCTGAAGGGGGTGCTCGCGGTGGGGGGGTCGACGCGGGTCCTCGCGGTGCGCGCCATGCTCGAGCGCCTCGTGGGCGATCCGAGGAAGGTGCTGCAGCTGAAGGATCCAGACACCGTCGTCGCGCACGGCGCTGCACTGCACGCGCTAGCCAAGACACGCGCCGCCGC
>JAJXTK010000161.1 GCA_021783935.1 Myxococcales bacterium
TCCACAGCCTGCTAGCCCTTCGCGCCGGGCTTCGGCGAGAGCCCCGAGAGCACGAGCACGGTCGCTGCGACGTAGAGCGCGAGCGCCACGGCCGTGCGGGCCGTGATGGGGTCGTGGCGCTTGGCGGCCGCGATCTCCCCGGGGGTCAGCGCCACCGCGGCGCACCACGCGACGACGCCGAGGCCGAGCGGGCGCGCGCGCATCAGACGTACATGCGCGCGCCGTGCTGCGCGGCGTGGGTGCCGATCTCGAGCGCGGCCGCGTCGCTCGTGAGCGACAGCGGCGGGCGGCCGTGCGGCTGGAAGCGCAGCGTCGCGTGCGCGAGCTTGGAATTGAGGCAGTAGGTCATCTCGCCGTCGGGGTTCGGGTAGTAGAGCCCGACGACGTCGTCGTCGCGCATCGTGAGCGTGCCCGACATCACGGCGCCCGCGTGGCGCGCGCGGAATGTCCAGCGGCGATAGGCGTCGATCGCGCCGCGCGCGCGCAGGATCTCGCGGAGCGATCGCACCTCGTAGCGCACCCCGCGCCAGCGCACCGCGACGACGGTCATCATGGGCGTGGTGAGCGGCCCGACCCGCACGCGCCCCGAGAACCCCTCGAGCACCAGATCGCGCCCCTCGGGCTCCTTCCACGCGTTGCAGTGCGCCCACGCGTAGAGGTCCGCGTGCCCGGTGCCCCAGTTGTGCCCCTGCATCGCGGGCCAGCCGCGCACCTCCCAGCGCGCGTGCTCGCCCGTGGACCGATCGACGTCCACCGTGCCGTCGGCGAGCGCGTCGACGATCGGCGAGACGAGCTTCGACTTGGGGAAGCGCGCGCGGTACATGGCCGCGTGCGGGAAGTGGACGAGCGGCGCGCGATCGCGCGGCGTCAGCGCGAGATCGAAGCGCACGCGCCCCTCGCCGTGGGCGACCTCGCCGCGCACGCGCAGCTTCCCCTCGGCGCTCGCGATCTCGACGCCGGCCACGCGAAGGCGCACCGGGCGGCCTCGCGCGAGCTCGGCCTCGTCGATCGGCACCGTCTGCTTCACCGCGACGTGCCGCGGGTGCGGGGCCTCGCGCGCCTCGGCCCCGTCGATCGTGCGGTAGCTCGTCGAGGCGGGGTCGTCGCCCGCGTGATCGAAGGCGATGGCCCACGCCTCCGCGACCGTCTTGCCGCGCTCGAAGGGGGGGCCACCGCTGGTCCGATCCGTCGGCGCGAAGATCGTGAGCTTCACCCACAGCGCGCGCGAGGCGGTCGGATCGTTCAGCTTGACGAAGGTGCTCTCGAGGTGCCCCCTGCGCGGATCGACCGTCGCGCGGTCCCAGCGCGTGAGGTTCCAGCCATCGGCATCGAGCGCGGCGAGCTCGTCGAGCGGCATCGTTGGGGGCTCCTGTGGCACCACTGTGCCCAAGCCCGCCCGATCTGGGAAGCGATGAATTTTTGCCTAAAAATCGCGGTAGAAGCGCGGCACGCGGCGCGAGATGGAGGTCATCACGTCCCAGGGGATGAGCCCCGCGAGCTCGGCGATCTCGCGCACGGTGATCTCGTCGCGGCCGAGCGGGCCGCGCTGTTCGCCCACGGCCACGACCTCGTCGCGCATCGCGACGCCGGGGATGTCGGTCACGTCGAGCGTCGCGAGATCCATCGAGAGCGCGCCGACGATGGGCGCGCGCTTGCCGCGCACCAGCATCGAGCCTGCGTTCGACAGGGAGCGGGGAAGCCCGTCGGCGTAGCCTGCAGGGACGGTCGCGACGACCGTGTCGCGCTCGGCCCGGAAGGTCCGGCCGTAGCCGACCGGCGTGCCCTTCGGAACGGTGCGCAGCGAGACGATCTCGCTGCGCAGGCGCAGCGTCGGCTTGAGGTCTGGGCAGCCGAGGTGCTCGCTCGGGCTCACGCCGAAGAGCGCGATGCCGGGGCGCACGGCGTCGAAGCGCGCGTCGGCGACGGCGCGCTCGCTCGCCAGGCTCTCGGCGCGCAAGAGCCCGGCGCTGTTGGAGGCGTGCACGAAGCGCGGCGCGACGCCGGCCTTGCGCACGGTCGCGAGCCCCGTCGCGAAGGTCGAGAGCTGCTCGACCATCGCCTGCTCCCCCTCCTCGCCGGCGACGTCAGCCGACGAGAAGTGCGTCATGACGCCGTCGATCCCGATCTGCGGGAAGGAGGCGGCGACCTCGAGCAGGCGGCGGAGCTCCTCCAGGCGCACGCCGAGGCGCGACATGCCCGTGTCGATCTTCAGGTGCACGAGCACGCGCTCGGCGTGCCCCGTGAGGCGGATGGCGCGCGCGAGCTGCTCGAAGTGGCTCGCGTCGTAGACCACCGGCACCAGATCGTGCGCGAGCAGCTCCTCGTAGGCGCGGCCGTAGTAGCCGCCCATCACCAGCACGGGCGCGCGAATCCCGGCGTCGCGAAGCTCGATCGCCTCTTCGAGGAGCGCCACCGCCACGCCGTCGACCCCTGCGCGCTCGAGGGTGCGCGCGACCGCCGGGGCGCCGTGGCCGTAGCCGTCGGCCTTGAGGACGGCCCAGATCCGCGCGCGCCCGGCGACCTTGCGCAGCGCGCGCAGGTTCCCGCGCAGCGCCCCGAGCTCGATCTCGGCGCGGGTCGGCCTCACGGTCTGGTCGGGCGACGCGCGCCGCGGCCTGAGCACGCGGACAGGCGTCTCCGACGACCGATCGAGCGTCGACGGCCCTGAGGCGAGCGAGGCCTTCAGCGACATGGGTCGTCGGCTAGCGGGTCTGTGCATGACGGGACAACTTCCAGGGCGCCACCCTGCGAAGGGCGGGCCGCGGCGCGCGGTGCGAGAATGCTCTCGGTAGCGCGATCAGAGCCGGAAATCGAACGCGGCGCTCGGGGCACGGGGCGCGTCCCGGCGGACACGGGCTCGGCCGCTCACTTGGCCGGGCGCGACAGAAGATCCTGGATGGTGTGCAACAGCGCGGTCACGTCGGCGGGCTTGGTCACGTACGCGTCGACGCCGGCGTCGTAGCCGCGCAGCACGTCCACGCGCTGGTCGCGCGACGTGACCATCACGATCGGCGTCTTGGCGAAGGCCGGGAGCTTGCGGAGCGCGCGCGTCAGATCATAGCCGTCGAGGTGCGGCATCATCACGTCGGTCGACACGAGGTCGAACTCGCCGCGCCTGGCGAGCTCGAGCGCCTGCTGACCGTCGCGCGCCGCGGCGACCTCGAAGCCCGCCTTCTCGAGCGCGATGCGCAGCCCCTCGCGCACGACGTCGGCGTCCTCGGCGACGAGGATGCGCTTCTTCTTCGCCTCGACGCGCGCCGTCGGCCGCACCTCGGGACGCACGACGGAGGCGTCCTCGAGCCCGCGGCGCACGACCTCCGCCAGATCGAGCAGGAGCACCACGCGATCGCCGAGCAGCGACGCGCCCGCCACGCAGGCCGCCTTCGACAGCAGCACTCCGAGCGGCTTGACGACCACCTCGTGCCGGCCGAGCAGCGCGTCGCAGCTCAGCGCCACGCGCGGCACGTCGGTGCGCACCTGGTCGAGGATCACGAGGTGCCCGCCGCGACGCCCGCTCCCGCCGACGGCGCGCGCCTCGACGCCCGAGACGTCGTGCGACTCCTCGAGGCCGAGCGTGCGCGCGAGATCGATGATCGGGACGTGCTGCGGCGGCTCGCCGGGCGTCGCTCGCTCGACGAAGACGGCGCGACCGCCGAGCTCGTCGAGGGCGCCGGCGCCGTCGTGCCCCATCCCCTCGCTGCCGAGGGCGAGCGTGTGCGCGACGGCGTCGATCGGGATGGCGACCTCCTCGCCGCCGACGCGCGCCAGCAGCACCGTGGCGACGGCGAGCGTGAGCGGCAGCCGCAGCTCGAAGGTGCTGCCGCGGCCGAGCTCGCTGCGGATCTCGATGGTGCCCTTGAGGCGCGCGATCGACTCGCGCACCACGTCCATGCCGACGCCCCGCCCCGAGACGTCGGTGACCTGCTCGGCGGTCGAGAACCCCGCTTGGAAGATGAGCTCGAGCGACTCGCGCTCGTCGAGCGCCGCGGCCTGCTCTTGCGAGATGAGCTCCTTCTCGACCGCCTTGGCGCGGATGCGCGCGGCGTCGATGCCGCCGCCGTCGTCGGAGATCTCGATGACGATGGCGCCGCCTTGCTGGCGCGCGCGCAGGGCGAGCGAGCCGGCCTCGGGCTTGCCCGCGGCCAGGCGCTTGTCGGGCCTCTCGATGCCGTGATCGACGGCGTTGCGCACCAGGTGGATCAGCGGGTCTTCGAGCGACTCGACGAGCACCTTGTCGAGCTCGGTCGTCTCGCCGACGAGCTCGAGGTGGACCTTCTTGCCGAGCTGCGCCGCGAGCTCGCGCACGGTGCGCTGGTGCTTGGTGAACAGGCGCGAGATCGGCACCATTCGCAGCTTCATCACGCGATCGCGCAGCTGCGAGAGCGCCATCGAGAGCGCGCCGATCGACGAGTCGAGCTCCTCGGCCCCTTCGCCGATCACGCGCTCGGTGCGCCCGAGCTCCTCGGCCACGGCGGCAAAGCGCGCCCACGCGTCCTCTGTTCGGCCAGGGTGCGCGCGCGCCGAGGAGGTGATCTCCCAGATCTCGTGCCGCACCCGCCCGAGCTCGCGCCCGATGCCCTGTTGGCCGTCGGTGGCGTGCGCGAGGCGGCTTCGCGCGAGCACCAGCTCGTTGACGAAGTTCTGCAGCTGATCGATGCGCTCGAACTCCACGCGCAGCGTGTTGGCCCCCGGCGGCGGCGCGGCGGGCCTGGGCGCCTCGCTCGGCAGCGGCGTGAGCGAGCGTCGCGCCTCCACGCGCGGCAGCTCCGCGCCGCCGCTCCGAAGGCGCGCGATCATGTCGTCGACCTCGACGTCGATCGGCGCACGCGCGCTGGCCCGCTCCACGATCGCTCGGAAGCGATCGAGCGAGCCGAGCAGCACGTCGATCACGGGGCGCGTGCACGGCGTCTGAGCGTCGCGGACCTTCGAGACGAGGTCCTCTGCCGCGTGCGCGAGGCGGTTCAGCCGCACGAGCCCCGCGAAGCCCGACGAGCCCTTGAGGGTGTGCAGATCGCGGAACAGCGCGCGGATCTCCTCGCCGCCGCCCGCCTGCGGCCCGTGCTCCTCGATCGTGAGGATGCGCTGCGAGAGCCCATCGATGCGCTCCTGGCACTCGTCCAAGAACGGCCCGACGAGCTCCTCCGGCAGCGAGGGGATCCAGTTGACCTCGTCGGTGCTCGTCGGCGCCGTGGAGTTGGTCGGCGGGGCCGGCGCCGCTTGCATCGACGGGCCGTGCGCGCCCGCGGCCGAGGACGCCTCGCGCCCCGCGGCGAGCGCCTTGGCGGCCTCGACGAGCGCGTTCTCGTCTGCGCGGGCGCCCGACTCGTCGGCGTGACCGAGCGCGGCGACCGCGCTCTCGAGGTGGGCGAACGCCGCGGCGAGCACCTTCGGGTCGGCTGCCTGCCCGTGCTGCACGAGCGCCACGGCGAGCGTCGTGAGCCCTTCGGCGCCGAGCAGCGCCGCGTCGACGGCGAGGGGCTCGAGCGCCGCGGCGGCGCGCTCGTGATCGGGTGGAGCGTCGCCCGAGAGGCCGAGCGCGATCCTCGCCTCCGCGAGGCGCGCCTCGCCGAGCGCGAGGAAGAGGGCGAAGAAGTCGATGTCCACGGTCGATCGGCCCCGCCGCTACATCTGTCGGACCATCGGCAGCAGCAGGATCACCGCGCCGACGGCGAGCAACACGACCACCAGGCCGAGCGCCACGATGAGGCCCCAGCGCGACCCTTCGTCCTGCTCCTCGCCGCCCCCGGGCTCGTCTCGCGTAGGCACGGCCGCCATCGGCGCAGGGCGCGAGGCGGGCTGCGGCGCGGAGCCCACGCCGGGCGACGGCGGCGCGCTCGCGGGCGCGTCGAGCGGATCCATCACGAGCGTCCCTTCGGTGCGCCGGCCGGTGGCGAGGGGCTCGAGCGCCTCGCGCAGCTGCCGGGCCGTCGGGAAGCGCTGTTGGCGATCGCGCGCCATGGCGCGCTCGGCGATCGCGATCAGCGCGGGCGGGCAGTCGGGGCGCAGCTGCGCGAGGGGCGTCGGCGCCTCGGAGCAGATCCGGCGCACGAGCGTCTCGTAGTCGCTCGACTCGAAGGGGCGGCGCCCGCCGAGCGCCTCGTAGAGCACCACGCCGAGCGAGTAGACGTCGGCCGTGCCATCGAGATCCTGCGCGCCGCGCAGCTGCTCCGGCGCCATGTACTCGGGCGTGCCGACCGTGGTGCCGACGCGCGTGAGCGCCGGGCCGCGGGCGTCGGCCTCGAGCGATTTCGAGATGCCGAAGTCGAGCACCTTGACCCAGTCGCTGCCGTCGGGAGCGCGGCCCACGAAGAGGTTTTCGGGCTTCAGATCGCGGTGCACGATGCCGCGCGCGTGCGCCTCCTCGAGCGCCTCGCACGCCTGCGCGACGATGCGCGCTGCGCGTGCCGGCACGAGCCGCTCGGCGCGGATCAGCGAGCAGAGATCGCGCCCGTCGAGCAGCTCCATGATCATGAAGGTCGTGCCGTCGGGCGTGCGCTCGCACCCGAAGGTGCGCGCGACGTGCGCCGAGGTCAGCGCCGTCGCGAGCTCGACCTCGCGCATGAAGCGCTTCGGGATCGTCGGGTGATCCTTCAGCTCGTCGTGCAGGAACTTCAGCGCCACGCGTCGGCCGCTCGGCGCGTGCGTCGCCTCGACGACGGTTCCCATGCCGCCGCGGCCGAGCACGCGCCCGACGACGAAGGACTCGCCGCGCGCTAGCGGGATCGTCGCGCCGGGGTGCGGGGCAGGCATCGACCTCTCGCCTCTCAGCCCTCGAGCAGCTTCGGCGACTCGCGTCCGCCGATGCGCCGAGACGGCGGCTCGCCTTCGACCCGGAAGCCGGAGACGGCGTCCTCGAGCGAGGTGGCGATCTCGGTGAGGCGCTCCCCCTGCGCGACGGCCTGACGGCTGGCGACGAGCACGTCTTGCGCGATGCGCCCGACGGCCTCCATGTTGCGCGCGATCTCGTCGGAGGCGATGGCCTGCTCCTTGACCGCCGAAGTCGTGTCCTCGAAGACGTGGAGCACCTTCTGGATGCCCGCGATGGAGTCGCTGATCAGCTTGGTGCCGAGCGCCACCTCGCGCTTGCCGGCGGCCATGGCCTCGAGCACCTCCTCGGTCTGCGCGCGCGAGTGGCCGATGAGCTCGTCGATCTCCTTGGCGCTCCGATCGACCCGCGTCGCGAGCTGGCCGACGGCGTCGGCGACGACGGTGAAGCCGCGCCCGTGCTCGCCGGCGTGGGCGGCCTCGATCGCCGCGTTCAGCGCGAGCAGCGAGGTCTGATCGGCGATCTGGTGGATCGTGTCGACGATGGAGCCGATGCGCTTGTTGGTCTCGCCGAGGAGCGCCATGCGCTGCGCCGCCCCCTCGACCGCCTCGCGGATCTGCTCCATGCGCGCGACCGCGTCCTCGATCGCCTGGCCGGATCGCTGCGCGATCGCGTTCGCGTCCGCCGCCGAGCTCGCCACCTGCTGGATCGAGGCCGACATCTCGGTGGTGGCGGCGCCGGTCGACTGCAGGCGCGAGGCCTGCTCGGCGGCGCCGTCGAGCACTGCGTGCGAAGCGCCGCGGATCTCGTTGCTCGAGGAGGCGACCTCTGCCGCGCGATCCTTCACCTTGCTCGCGAGGGTGCCGATCTGCTCGAACACCTCGTTCAGGTTGTGCGCGAGGCGACCGAGCTCGTCGTCGGAGTGATCGTCGAGGCGCTGGGTCAGATCGCCGCCCCCCTTTGCGAGCGCCGCCGTCGCCTCGACGTACCCCTCGATCGGCCGGGTGATCCAGCGCGCGAGCAGCCAGCCGCCGCCGAGCGCCGCGAAGGCGATGCCGACGAGCCACGCGGACATCTCGAGCACGCGCCGCCGTCGCTCGGCCTCGATCGGCCCGCGCGAACGCACGACCACGATCTGCGCGATGCGCGCGCACGCGCCGCCGCAGGCGTCGATGCTGCGCACCGCGACGTCCTGCGGAACGTCGCCCCACGACGCCCGGAAGTAGCTCCCCCCTCTGTTGGCGATGAGCGCCTCGAGGTCGCGGTGCAGCTGCGGCGCTGCCGTCGATGTGAAGACGCGACCGTCGCGCGCGATCGCGAGGATGAGCCCGTCGGCGCCGTGCTCCTCGCCGAACTCGTGGACGAGCGCCGACATGCGGCGGCCGATCAGGAGCACCGCGATCGTGGTCTTCGCGCTCTGGGGGCCCCCTTGCTGGTAGTACGGCTCGGCGCTGACCTGATAGGGCTCCCCGTTGAGGTACTCGATGGCGTCCTTGACGGAGACGTCCTGCAGGGCATCGTGGAACGAGCGGGTGTCCTTCACGACGCCGGAGACGCCCGGCGCCGCGCGCTCGGCGATCACGTGCCCATCGGGGGCAAGCAGGACCGCGAGGTCGTTGTCGAGCGCGTTGTGAAGATCGTCCGCGATCCGGGTGAAGCCGTGCTGCGCCGTCGGCCAGTCCCCCTTGCTGAGCGCCGTCTCGACCTCGACGTCGTCGCTCGCGACGGAGATGCCGGTGTACATCGCCTCCGCCTCGGTGCGGCGGAAGTGGTCGAATTGGGCCGCGTACTCGCGGAGCGTCTCGCCCGGATCGGCGTCGGCCTTGTTGACCGACACCGACATCGCGAAGAGCGAGGCGGTCAGGATGCCGAGCACGATCGCGAAGACGCCGAGCTGGAGCTTCCGGCGTACGGTGAGCGCCTTGAGGAACGTCGAGCCCTGTGCCCGTCTGTCGGCCGTCGCGCGTCGCGGAGGTGAGGCAGCCATTCGCCGCCGGAGCATAGACCGAGGGCGCGCCGCCAACTACCGCGACGAGCGCCGTGGGCCCGCGGCGCGCGCGGGCGACGCATCCCCTCAGCGCACCGGCGCGACGCGCGCAGAGGTGAGGAAGAAGCCGTCGCGTCGCTGCCAGCGAACGTCGACGTCGAACGGCCCCTCGCCGTCGCGCAGGTGCAGGACCGCGGCGGCCGTCTGGTCGGAGCGAGGCACCACCCCCACCTCGCGGAAGCCGACGTACCGGCCGACGTAGCGATCGAGCGCCTTGTAGATCGCCTCCTTGGCCGAGAAGCGCAGCAGCGTGTCGCTCGCGACCGCGAGCCAGGGGGCGTCGAGATCGACCCCCTCGTCGGGGCGGAGCACCAGGCGGCGCAGATCGTGGCGCGAGGGGCGATCGCGCTCGACGTCGATCCCCACCTGCTCGCCGCCGGAGAGCGCGGCGAGCGCGACGACGATCTCGTCCTTGTGGCTGATCGATCCGGTCACCCCCGCGGGGAGGGCGGGGGCGCCGCGCGGCGTCGCGCCGATCGCCTCCACCGAGACGCCGATCGCGTGCATCGCCCGCCGCAGCGCGATCCTGCCGTAGACCCAGCTCCTGCGACGCGCCCCGGCAAGCGTCTCGGCGACGGCGCGCTCCGCGGCCGGCAAGGTTCGCTCGGTCTCGGCGAGCTCGGCGTCGCGCGCGATGGAGAAGCCGACGCACCGGCCGTGCGGCAAGTCGACCTCGAAGGCGGGCGTGGTGAGCACGGCGCGCGACTTTGCCAGAAAGCGCGCCCGCGCGCCTGGCTCGTCCGTGGCCTCCGGTTGAACCGCCCCGCGTCGCCGTTGCATGCTCGCCCCGCCGTGGCCGCCGAAATCGAGCTCGGTCGCGCCTCGCGGGGCGTCGACGCCCCGTCGCACTCCGCGCTCGCCGAGCGCGCGCGCCGCTTCTTCGCGCTGGAGCTGCTCGACAACCGGTTCCCCGCGCTGCACGGGCTCCGCTTCTTCGCGATCGTCTCGGTCGTGCAGTACCACGTGACCTGGATCCTCGCGGGCGAGCAGGGGATCGCGCTCGATCAGGAGTTCGTGGCGCCGTCGCTGTCGGCCTTCTTCGGGATGGACCTGTTCTTCATCCTGAGCGGCTTCCTCATCGGATCGATCCTCCTCCGATCCATCGAGACGCGCGGCTCCCAGCAGCTGCGCCGCTTCTACCTCCGCCGCGTCTTTCGCACCTTCCCGTCGTACTACGTGGTGCTCGCCGTCCTCGTCCTGTTGCTGTCGCGGGCGCACTTGCTGACCCCCGAGCAGCGCCACAACCTCTGGTACGAGGCGAGCTACCTCACGAACTTCCGCCCGCTCGGCCGCGGCGACGTCGTCATGTTCTGGGGGTGGTCGCTCGCGCTCGAGGAGCAGTTCTACCTCACGGTGCCGCTGCTCTTCTTGGCGCTCGGCCGCCTGCGCACCGACCGCGCGCGCGTGGGGCTGCTCGTCGCGCTCTGGGGCGCCGCCCTCGTCGTGCGCGCGGCGTTGTTCCTGCACGGGCGCCCGTGGAACGATTTCGCGCTCTACGGGGCGCTCTACTTCCGCACCTACACGCGCTTCGACACGCTAGTCGCCGGCATCCTGCTCGCGCTCTTGCACCAGCGATGGAGGGCGCCGCTCCGCGCGTGGCTCTCGCACCCGCTGCACCGGGCGCTGCTCGCGATGCCTTCGCTCGCGAGCCTGTGGCTGCTGATGCGGCCGTGGCTGTTCGGCTCGGAGCACGTGCAGCTCGTCCACGTCTTCGCGTGGGGGACGCTCACGACGATCTTGTGGCTCGGCGCGCTCGTGCTCCTGCTGCACGGCGACGGCGCGCTCGGGCGCTGGCTGTCGTGGCCCGGCTTCCGCGCGCTCGCGACGCTCGGCTACGGCG
>JAJXTK010000162.1 GCA_021783935.1 Myxococcales bacterium
GGTTGGCCTCGTCGTAGACGACGAGGACCTGCTTTCGCTCGGGCAACATCGACGGGATCCTCGAACTCGCGGGTGGGGGCCGTCGCGGACGCGAGGCGCCTCGTGCGAGAGCGGGCTCTGTACCCCGGCGTGGCGAGGGGGGCGAGCCCCGCGAGGGTACGGCCTGACGCTCGCTTTCTGCGATGCCGCGGCGCCGGCGGGAGCTTTCTACGGCCGTGCGAGGTGTGGTACGAGTCGCCGCACGCGCTCTGGACACGGGCGCTGAACTTGGAGGTCGCTTCGATGCGCGTCGGACGTTTCGTGCCCTTGCTCATCGTCACTGCCACGGCGCTCGGGGGAGCCGCCGGCGTCGGGCCCGTCCACGCGCAGAACGCCGTCAAGGAGCCGGGGTGGCCGCCGCCCGAAGGGGCCGCGTGCAAGCCCGCGAAGGTCGACGTCGAGCAGGCGAAGACGCTCTTCGAGCTCGGCGATCAGGCCTGGAAGACCTCCAACTTCACCGACGCCATCAAGTACTGGAAGGACGGCTACCGCAAGGCCTGCGACAAGCACGTCTTTCTGAAGAACCTCGGCAAGGCGTACGCCGCCGACGGGCAGTACGCCGCGGCCATCGAGGTCTACCAGCTCTATCGCGTGCGCGGAAAGCCCACGGGCGAAGAGCTCGATCAGCTCGACGCGACGATCGCCAACCTGCAGAAGAAGGTCGGTAGCGCGCCGGCCGGCACCGCCACCGCGGCGAGCAGCGCGACGGCCGCGACGACCACCGGAACGACCGCGACGACCTCGACCGGCGAGCCGACGGGTCCGGCCACCGCGGCGCCGACCACCACCGCGACCACCGCGACCACCGCGCCGACCAACGGCGAGCCTGCGACGGGGGGCTCGAGGGCGCTGCCGATCGGGCTCATGATCGGCGGCGGCGTCGCGGCGGCCGGCGGCGGCGCCCTCGCGCTGGTCGAGAACGGCAAGGTCTCGACTGCGTCCAGCAACTTCACCTCGCTCGACTGCGGCATCGCGCCGAAGAGGGGCAACCTCGCGCTCTGTCAGCAGTACGCGAACGACGGCAACAGCGCCAAGACGGCGCGCACGATCGGCGAGATCATGACCGGCGTCGGCGTCGTGGCGGCGGTGGTCGGCGTAGGGATGTACGTCCTCGGCAGCCACGACGAGCCGAAGCAGGGCGCGACGCTGCAAATCGGTCCTGGGCCGGGCCTCGCCGGCATCGGGCTGTCCGGCAGTTTCTGAGCGCGTCGACACGCGCGACGCCGGCGGGCCGCCGTGGGCACGCGCCCGTCGCGCGCTCGACGGGCCATGTCCGCTATCGTAGACATGCGTTCGTCCATGAAGTCGTACGCCGAGCTGATCGCCGCGCTGCGTGAGGTCGTGACGGAGGTCTCGCTCGACGAGATCAAGCGCCGGCTCGATCGCAAGGAGCCGATGGTGCTCGTCGACGTGCGCGAGCGCGAGGAGCACCGCGCGGGCTTCATCCCCGGCGCGCTCTCGATCCCGCGCAGCTACCTCGAGCTCCAGGCCGAGCGACTGCTCCCGGATCGCGACGCGCCGATCGTCCTCTACTGCGCGGGGGGCACGCGCAGCGCCTTCGCCGCCAAGACGCTCCTCGAGATGGGCTACCGGCGGGTCGAGACGGCGAGCCCGGGGTTCGTGCGCTGGAAGGAGCTCGGCTACCCGACGGAGACGCCGCCCGAGCTCACCGAGGCGCAGCGAGAACGCTACGGGCGGCACATCGTGCTCCCCGAGGTCGGCGCGGCCGGCCAGGCGAAGCTGCTGAAGTCGCGCGTGCTCTTGCTCGGCGCCGGGGGGCTCGGCTCGCCGGCCGCGCTCTACCTCGCGGCGGCGGGGGTCGGCACGCTCGGCATCGTCGACGCCGACGTGGTCGACGCCTCGAACCTGCAGCGCCAGATCCTGCACGCGACCAGCCGCATCGGCATGCCCAAGGTCGAGAGCGCGGCCAAGGCGATCGCGGAGCTGAACCCCGACGTGAAGGTCGTCGCCTACCAAGAGCGGCTCACGAGCGCGAACGTCGACCGCATCTTCTCGGGCGAGGGGCGCGGAGGCCCCTGGGACGTCGTGGTCGACGGCTGCGACAACTTCCCGACCCGCTACCTCGTGAACGACGCGTCGCTCTTCCACGGCATCCCCGTCGCGCACGGCTCGATCTTCCGCTTCGAGGGGCAGGCGACCACGTTCCGCCCGCACGAGGGCCCCTGCTATCGCTGCATGTACCCAGAGCCGCCGCCGCCGCACCTCGCGCCGTCGTGCCAGGAGGCGGGGGTGCTCGGCATCCTCTGCGGCGTCATCGGCACCGTGCAGGCGACCGAGGCGATCAAGCTGCTGCTCGGCCTAGGGAGCACCCTCGCGGGGCGCCTGCTCACCTACGACTCGCTCGGCATGAAGTTCCGCGAGCTCAAGGTGCGGCGCGATCCGGACTGCCCGATCTGCGGCGCGAACCCGACGATCACGCGCGAGGCCGGCTACCTCGACTACGACGGGTTCTGTTCGCTCCGCTGACGCGGCTTGGCCCGACGTCGTGCCCTTGGCCGCCGCGCGCGTCGCTGCGCTACCCTGCGGGCCTCGCCGATGTCCGAACAAAGCTTCATGAAGTCGCTCTTCCACGGCGTGCTCGCGGAGGAGCTCGTCTCGCCCTACCCGGAGCTCCCCGCCGAGGAGCGCGCAGAGCTCGAGCCGCTGCTCGATCGCCTGCGCAAGTTCGGGGCGACGCGCGTCGACTCGGCGGCGATCGACCGCGACGGCGTGCTGCCCGACGAGGTGCTCGCCTTCGCGCGGGCCGAGCGGCTCTTCGGGCTGCGCGTGCCTCGCCAGCAGGACGGGCTCGCGCTCACGACCTCGGCCAGCGTGCGCGTCATGCAGGAGGTCGCGGCGATCGACCCGTCGCTCTCGTTCACGCTCGCGGCGCACGGCGCGCTCGGCACCACGGGCCTCTTGCTGTTCGGCTCCGACATGCAGCGGCGCAAGTACCTGCCGCGCCTCGCGCGCGGCGAGGCGATCGCGGCCTTCGCGCTGAGCGAGCCGTCGGCCGGGAGCGACGCCGCGTCGATCCAGCTGCGCGCCGACCGCGCGACCGACGGCGAGGGGTGGGTGCTCGCCGGCAAGAAGGCCTGGGTCACCAACGGCGCGATCGCCGATCTCTTCACCGTCTTCGCGCGCACCTCCCCCGCCGACGAGGGGACCAAGCCGCGCCTGACGTCGTTCGTGGTCGAGCGCGGGCACGGCGTGCGCAGCACGGGCCGGCTGAGCACCCACGGCGTGCGGGGCGCGTCGACCGCCAACGTCGCCTTCGAGGGGGCGAAGGTGCCGACGGGCAACGTGCTCGGCGACGTCGGACGCGGCTTCAAGGTCGCCATGGAGGTGCTCAACCTCGGGCGAGTGTCGCTCGCCGGCGCGTGCGTCGGTCAGAGCCGGCGGCTGCTAGAGATGGCGATCGCGCACGCGCAGCAGCGGCGCGCCTTCGGCCGCGCGATCGGGGAATTCGGGCTCATCAAGGACAAGATCTCGCGCATGGTCGTCGAGATCTACGCGCTCGAGAGCGTGGTCTACCTGACCACGGGGCTCGTCGACGCGCGCGTCGCGGACTACTCGCTCGAGAGCGCGATCTCCAAGGTGCTCGGCAGCGAGACGCTCTACCGCGTCGCGCACGAGTCGCTGCAGATCGCCGCCGGGCTCGGCTACGCGGGCGGGCTGCCGTGGGAGCGGCTCCTGCGCGACGCGCGCCTCAACCTCTTCTTCGCGGGGACCAACGAGATCCTGCGGTGCTTCATCGCGCTCGCGGGCATGCAGGGGCCCGGCAAGTCCATCACCGAGGTGTCGCGCGCGATGCGCGAGCCGATCAAGGGCTTCGGGCTGCTGTCGGACTTCGCGCTCCGACGCGCCAAGTCGGCGCTCGGTCGCGAGCGCATGCACCGCGTTCACCCGATCCTCAACAAAGAGACGGTCCTCTTCGAAGAGCACGTGTCGGAGCTGGCGCGCCAGGTCGAGCGTGCGCTCCGCAAGCACGGCAGCGAGATCGCCGAGATGCAGTACACCCAGCGCCGCATCGCCGACCTCGCGATCGATCTGTACGCGCTCGCCGCGTGCCTCTCGCGCACGACGCGAGCGATCGAGCGCAAGGGTGAGGAGGGGGCGCGGCGCGAGATCGAGCTCACGACGGCGTTCGGCGCCCTGGC
This sequence comes from Myxococcales bacterium, assembly GCA_021783935.1. Classification (GTDB taxonomy): domain Bacteria; phylum Myxococcota_A; class Polyangia; order Polyangiales; family JADJMO01; genus CAIXWQ01. The sequence continues at coordinate 4,200 of JAJXTK010000162.1, forward strand.
GCAGGAGCGCATGGGGCACAACATCCGCGCCTTCGACCGCAACGAGGACGAGCTCTTCAAGGGAATCGCGACGCGCACCTACGGCGACGGGGGCTATCCGTTCGACTTCCTGTGACGCGGGCGCCACGCGCGAGCGGGGACGCGCTGCGTGCATCGGATGGGCATGCGGTTCGCAGTTTCGAACGCCATGCGCTCGGCGGCGTCGCTCCCTTGCACCGAAGCGGCCCCCCTTCGGTCCGCCGACGCAGGGGAGCGATCGCCCCCCCCGCGCGTGGTCCCTCAGCGTGTCGTGGCGGGCGGTGCCCCTTCGGCGCGAGGGGGCTCTGCCGCCGGGCGGCACGGACGGCGCGGGCGGCGCGGCTCGGGCGCGCCCATGCGGCGCTATCGGCTCGAGGACGCGCTGCACTGGCCGAGCTACCTGAGCGCGGCGCGCGTGCCGCTCGGCGCGCTCTTCGTCGCCACCGTCGATCGCCCCTGGCAAGCGGTCCTCGTGCTCGCCGCGGCGGCGCTCACCGACGTGGCCGACGGCTGGCTCGCGCGGCGCATGCGCCTCGCGAACGCGACCGGCGCGCTGATCGACGGGCTCTCGGACAAGGTCTTCGTCGCGTGCGTGGCCTATGCGTTGCTGTCGACCGGCCGGATCGGCGGGCTCGGCGTGCTCGCGCTCGCCACGCGTGAGCTCGGCGAGCTCGCGCTGCTCGCGTGGTACCTGCTCGGGCGCGCCCACCGCCGCCGGGGCGCGCCGCTGCCCTCCGCAGACGCGCTCGGCAAGGCCACGACGATCTCGCAGTTCCTCGCCGTCTTGCTCGCCCTGCTCGCGCCGGCCGGGCTGCGGCCCGTGCTCGTCGGCACCGCCGTGCTCGGCACCGTCTCCGCCGCCCGCTACCTTCGACGCGAGGTCGCGCGCCTCACGACCGAGCCGCTCGGCTGATCGCTCACGGCGCCGCGGCGGGCGCGCTCGTGGCCGTCGGCGGGGGAATTTCGAGTTCGAGGCGCCACGCCTCCCCCTCGCGCACCATGGGCACGCGCACGTGCTGGGTCTGCGGATCGACGCCGAACGCGTCGACGATCGCGTGCACGCCGTCCGCGAGCACGAGCGCGCGCGTCCGATCGACGGGGAAGCGGAGCGGCGTCCAAGTCGGCGTGAACATCGACTCGGCCGGCGCGGGCTTGCCGGTCAGCTGCTGGGCCCGCGCGGCCTCGGCGCGGATCGCCTCCTGCGCGCGAGGGGCCAGCAGCGCGAAGGCGCGCGCGCTGGCGTGCGGATCGAACGGCGTCTCCTCCATCGCCCGCAGATACAGGTCGAACGCCCCCTCCGGCGTGTCGTCGGGCAGCGGTCGCGCGCACGAGGTTGCACCGACGAGCGAACCCGCGAGCAGCCACAGCCGAACGCCCTTCATCTTCGGGCGCCGAGCTTCCCACACACGCGCCGCGCGCACGAGCCGTTCGACGTCGCAGAGACCCGGGCGGGGTCGGTGGTCGCGAGCCCTGGAACCTGCTACCGCGCCGCGTCGTGCCCCGCCGAGACGACCTGAAGAAGATCCTCCTCGTGGGCTCCGGCCCCATCGTGATCGGGCAGGCGTGCGAGTTCGACTACTCCGGGACCCAGGGGGCCAAGGCGCTCCGGGCCGAGGGGTACGAGATCGTGCTCGTCAACTCGAACCCGGCCACGATCATGACCGATCCGGAGCTGGCCTCGCGCACCTACGTCGAGCCGCTCACGGTCGACGCGGTCTCGCGGATCATCGAGCGCGAGCGCCCCGACGCGCTCTTGCCGACGCTCGGCGGACAGACCGCCCTCAACCTCGCCCTCGCGCTCGACGACGCCGGCGTGCTCGAGCGCTACGGCGTCGAGCTGATCGGCGCGAGCAAGGAGGCCATTCGCAAGGCCGAGGATCGCGGCCTCTTCAAGCTCGCGTGCGAGAAGGTCGGCCTCTCGACGCCCAAGAGCGGCCACGCGCACTCGCTCGAGGAGGCGCGGCGCATCGTCGCCGAGACCGGCTACCCCGCGATCCTGCGCCCGTCGTTCACGCTGGGCGGCATGGGCGGCGGGATCGTATGGAAGCCCGAGGAGCTCGAGGAGAAGGTCGACTGGGCCCTCTCGCAGTCGCCGACGCGCGAGGTGCTCATCGAGCAGAGCGTGCTCGGCTGGAAGGAGTACGAGCTCGAGGTCATCTGCGACGTCGCCGGCAATTTCGCCGTGGTCTGCTCGATCGAGAACCTCGACCCGATGGGCGTGCACACGGGCGACTCGATCACGGTCGCCCCCGCGATGACGCTTACCGACCGCGAGTACCAGCGCTTGCGCGACGGGGCGCGCGCCATCATGCGCGAGATCGGCGTGGCCACCGGCGGCGCGAACGTGCAGTTCGCGGTCAACCCCGACAACGGCGACGTCATCGTCATCGAGATGAACCCGCGCGTGTCGCGCTCGTCGGCGCTCGCGAGCAAGGCGACCGGCTACGCGATCGCCAAGGTCGCCGCCAAGCTCGCCGTCGGCTACCGGCTCGACGAGCTGCGCAACGACATCACGCGCGTGACCAGCGCCGCCTTCGAGCCGTCGATCGACTACGTGGTGGTCAAGTGGCCGCGCTTCGCGTTCGAGAAGTTCCCGGGCGCCGATCCGCGCCTCGGCACGCAGATGAAGTCGGTCGGCGAGGCGATGGCGATCGGCCGCACCTTCTGCGAGGCCCTGCAGAAGGCCGCGCGCTCGCTCGAGACCGGCAAGGACGGCCTCTCGACGCTCCTGCCCCCGCACGGCGGCGCCGACTACCCTGCCCTCGCCGCGTCGCTCGAGCGGCTCGGCCGGCGCGATCTCGCCAACGAGCCCGCGCCCGAGCCGAAGCCTCACGTCGGGCCGCCCGACTACTCGGAGGCGGAGCTGCGCGCCGCGCTCTCGAAGCTCGTGCAGACGCCGACCGCCGATCGCCTCTTCATGGTCGGCGACGCGCTGCGCCTCGGCTTCACGATCGAGGAGCTCCACGCGCTGACGCGGATCGATCCGTGGTTCCTCTCGCAGCTGAAGCGCGTCGTGGACTACGAGCGAGCCTTCGACGGCCAGCCGCTCGCGGACGACACGGTGGCTCGCGTGCGCGAGGGCAAGAAGCTCGGCTTCTCGGATCGACAGCTCGCGCGGCTCGCGCGCGTCGACGAGGCCACGGTGCGCGCCTACCGCCACCGGCACGGCGTCCGGCCGACCTTCGCGCGGGTCGACACGTGCGCGGCGGAGTTCGTCGCGTACACGCCCTACCTCTACTCGCACTACGACGGCGAGCCCGGCGCCGACGAGGCGATCACGGCCGAGGAGCGGACCGGCAAGCAGAAGGCCATCATCCTCGGCGGCGGCCCGAACCGCATCGGCCAGGGGATCGAGTTCGACTACTGCTGCGTGCACGCGGCCTTCGCGCTGCGTGAGACGGGGCACGAGACCATCATGGTCAACTGCAACCCCGAGACCGTGTCGACCGACTACGACACCTCCGATCGCCTGTATTTCGAGCCCCTGACGCTCGAGGACGTGCTCGAGGTCGTGCACCGCGAGCGGCAGGAGGGGGTGCTCGCGGGGGTCATCGTGCAGCTCGGCGGGCAGACGCCGCTCAGGCTCGCCAAGCCCCTCGCGCACGAGGGGATCCCGATCCTCGGCACCTCCGCCGACGCGATCGATCGCGCCGAGGACCGCGAGCAGTTCGACGCGATGCTCACGCGCCTCGGGCTGCGTAGGCCGCGCGGGGCCATCGCGCACGACGAGCAGAGCGCGCTGCGCGTGGCCAGGGACCTCGGCTACCCGCTGCTCGTGCGCCCGAGCTACGTGCTCGGCGGGCGCGCGATGATGATCGTGAACGACGAGGACGAGCTTCGCGCCTACGTCCGCCCGGCCGTCGAGGTCGCCGAGGAGGCGATGCGCGAGGTCGGGCGCACCAAGGGCGGGGCGGCGAGGCCCACGATCCTGCTCGACGAGTTCCTCCGCGACGCGATCGAGTGCGACGTCGACTGCGTGTGCGACGGCGAGAACGTCGTCATCGGCGGCGTCATGCAGCACATCGAGGAGGCCGGCATCCACTCGGGCGACTCGGCCTGCGTGCTGCCGCCGCACACGCTGCCGCGCTTCGTGGTCTCGTCGATCAAGGAGCAGACGCGCATGCTCGCCATGGAGCTCGGCGTGCGCGGGCTGATGAACGTGCAGTTCGGCGTGATCAACCAGGCCACGTTCATCATCGAGGTGAACCCGCGCGCCTCGCGCACGGTGCCGTTCGTCTCCAAGGCCACCGGCGTGCCGCTCGCGAAGATCGCCGCCAAGGTCATGGCCGGCGCGACGCTCGCCTCGCTCGGGATCACCGACGAGGTCGTGCCCAAGCACGTCAGCGTGAAGGAGTCGGTCTTCCCGTTCAACAGGTTCCCCGGCGTCGACACGATCCTCGGTCCCGAGATGCGGTCGACGGGCGAGGTCATGGGGATCGACGCGACCTTCGAGCGGGCCTTCGGCAAGGCGATCGCGGCCACGGGCCAGGGGCTGCCCACCAAGGGCGCGGTCGTCATCAGCGTGAAGGACGACGACAAGCCGGTCGCGGTCGTCATCGCGCGCAAGCTGCACCGCCTCGGCTTCAAGATCGTCGCGACCGGCGGCACCGCCGCGACGTTCGTGCGCGGAGGCGTCCCGACCGAGCGGGTCGCGAAGGTCGCCGAGGGCTCGCCGCACATCGTCGACCGCATCCGGCGCAAGGGCGAAGACGAGGTCGTGCTCGTCATCAACACGACCACCGGCGCGCGCGCGATCCGCGACAGCTACTCGATCCGCCGCCAGACGCTGCTCGCCGGCATCCCGTACTTCACCACCACCAGCGCCGCGCTCGCCGCCGTCGACGCGATTCAAGAGGGCGCGGTGGCCGGCGCCCCGATGGACGTCCGCCCGCTCCAGGAGTGGCACGCCGCGGTCGAGCGCTGATTCCATGGGGAGGGCTCCTTCCCTCCGAGCCTCCCTGTTGATCTCGAGGCGAGGGAACAGGAAGGGAGGAAGGGAAGCAGCGTGGTCTTTTGCGGGGACGGAAGCCGCTTGATGCTGCCCGCGCGCGGGTAGGCTAACGGGCACGTCGCGATGGCTCACGACTCCCCCTCGACCGCTCCGCTCGCGCCTGCGCCGATCGATCCAGCCCTCGGGCTCATCACCGTGATGGGGGTCGAAGGGGCCACCGAGACGCGCACGGTCGACCTGCCGGAGGAGACGCTGCTCGGCATGTACCGCGAGCTCTTGCGCGTGCGGGTGCTCGACGCGCGCATGATCGTCCTGCAGCGGCAGGGGCGCGTCGGCTTCTACGGCGCCTCGACGGGCCAGGAGGCGGTGCCGATCGCGTGCGGCTTCGCGACGAAGAAGAGCGACTGGGTGTTCCCGGCGCTCCGCGAGCAGGCGATCATGCTGGTGCGGGGCTTCCCGCTCGAGCAGTTCATCGCCCAGGTCTTCGGCAACTCCGGCGACGTGCTCAAGGGGCGGCAGATGCCGTCGCACATGAGCGGGCGCTCGGTGAATCAGGTCTCCTGGTCGTCGGTCATCGGCCCGCAGGTGCCGCAGGCCGTCGGCGCGGCGTGGGCCGCCAAGCTCCGCAAGACGAGCGACGTCGTGCTCGCCTTCCACGGCGACGGCGCGACCAGCGAGCCCGACTTCCACGCGGCGATGACGTTCGCGGGCGTCTACAAGACCCCGAGCGTGATCGTGTGCCAGAACAACCACTGGTCGATCAGCGTGCCGACCTCGCGGCAGACCGCCTCGAAGACGATCGCGATCAAGGGCAAGGCCTACGGCGTCGAGTCGGTGCGCGTCGACGGCAACGACGTGCTCGCGATCTACGACGTGGTCCGTCGCGCCTGCGACAAGGCGCGCGCCGGGGGCGGGCCGACCTTCGTCGAGGCGCTCACCTACCGCATCGGCGCCCACTCGACCTCCGACGACCCGACGCGCTACCGAAGCGAGGCCGAGGTCGACAAGTGGCGCCAGCGCGATCCCGTCGAGCGCTTCCATCGCTGGCTGATCGAGCGCGGGCTCACGAGCGACGCGCGGCGCGTCGAGATCGAGGCCGAGCTCGATCGCGAGGTCATCGCCGCGATCAAGGCGGTCGAGGCGCTGCCGAGCCCGCCGCGGGAGTCGATCTTCGACGACGTGTACGCCGAGCTGCCGTGGCACCTGCGCGAGCAGCGCGAGGAGCTGCTGCGCTCGCCGCCCGCGCCGTCGCACGGCGAGGGGCGCGGATGAGACGCGCGCCCCCGCTCCTGGCGCTCGCGACGCTCGTCGCTGCCGCGCTCGGCGCCGGGTGTCGCAGCCACACGCTGACCCAGGCCGACTGCGACGACTTCCGCCAGAAGCTCGAGGGGTGGGCGAAGGCGAAGGGGAAGGAGTCGCCGGAGGCCGTCGAGAAGTTCAACAGGACGTGCCCCGGCACGGTGATCTCGCGCGGCACGC